>NZ_JBHIQG010000256.1:0-3481 GCF_042196425.1 Bartonella sp. AD328YNZD
GGTTTATCTGTCACTGAAACAGCTGATGAATCTACGGGTATTACGAAGCGTTTGGTGATTGATTGGCGCGCTAATCCGCGTGGTGCGGATCTCAAACCAGCCATTATTATCCATGAAAATAAAGAAGGTGAATCCATTGCTAAATTGTATAAAGGAGGTGAAGCCCGTTATATGATGTCAGCGGAAACTATTCTTTCTGTTGAGCTTGGTGCTCATGTTAAGGCGGGTGATGTTATTGCTCGTTTACCAATGGAAAGTGCCAAGACGAAAGATATTACCGGTGGTTTGCCTCGTGTGGCTGAGCTGTTTGAAGCACGTCGTCCAAAGGATCATGCGATTATTGCTGAAGTAAGTGGTACAATTCGATTTGGCCGTGGTTATAAGAATAAACGTCGTATTATTATTGAACCAAATGATGAGACTCTTGAGGCAGTAGAATATTTGATTCCAAAAGGTAAGTTGTTTCACTTCCAAGAAGGCGATCAAATTGAAAAGGGGGATTATATCCTTGATGGAAATCCAGCTCCTCATGATATTTTGGCGATTAAGGGTGTTGAAGCTTTGGCATCTTACCTTGTTAATGAGATTCAGGAGGTTTATCGTTTGCAAGGGGTTCTTATTAATGACAAGCACATTGAAGTGATTGTTCGTCAAATGTTGCAAAAAGTTGAAATTACTGAATCTGGAGATTCTGGTTATATTCCAGGTGATAACGTTGATCGTATTGAACTTGATGAAATCAATGATAATTTGATTGCAGAAGGGAAGAAACCCGCATCTGGTAATCCCATTCTTCTTGGAATTACAAAAGCTTCTCTTCAAACGCCTTCTTTCATTTCGGCGGCATCATTTCAGGAGACAACGCGTGTTCTTACTGAAGCAGCAGTTTCTGGTAAAATTGATACTTTGCAAGGACTCAAAGAGAACGTTATTGTCGGTCGTCTTATTCCAGCAGGTACAGGTGGTACGATTTCTCAAATCCGTCGTATTGCTGCAGTTCGTGATGATCTGATAGTAGATGAGCAGCGTAAGTCTAGTAATAACGAAGTGGCTAAAGCTATGTTGACAAATATGACAACTGAGGCAGTTGCTAAATAGTTTAAATACAACATCCACATACTATAAAAGCGTCTGAATAGAAATTTCAGACGTTTTTTATCTCAAGATGCAGAAATTGCATATTTTTCCTGAAAAATATAATAATAACAATTATAAGGTTGTAGTCGTTTCAAACATTCTGAGTAGTTTATTATTTGATAATGATACTGATTTTTTTTATTGCGTCATTTTAAAGTTTTTTTATTTTTGAGGACAGTATAGAAATTTTTTTCAAGATACATGAAGTCAAAAAGCCGTATTCCAAGAAAAAGAGTAGCTTATATGTAAGTTAAATAACGACTAATTTCGAATTTTAGGAAAATTTTTGATTGGATATCTTCTATAAAGATTTAAAAGGCCTTATAATAGATGATTAGCAATCTTTCCTGTCATCTAAAAAAATAATTAATTTTTTACTGTATAATACTTATTTGACAAGAATGTATTTCTTCATATTTTAGAATGCAGGAAAGGATAGAGTGCTGACTAAATTTTTATAAAAATAGACATATTTCTTATAATAATGTGATCTATAAAGACAGAATGATAAAATGTACGAATATTATTCAATTGGAGAGTTGACACGTGAGTTTTCAATAACAGCTCGAACTTTGCGTTATTATGAAGAAGAGGGACTTCTTGTCCCTTTCCGGCGTGGAAGTACACGGCTTTATACACAAACGGATCGTCATAAATTAAAACAAATACTGCGTGCTAAAAGAGTTAAATTTTCGTTGTCTGAAATATCTGATATGTTGGCTATGGTTGGAAAACCACCTGATGATGAGAAAAAACTTAAGAAATTAATTGCAGGAATTAATAAAAAACGATCTGATTTAAAGAAGATGCAACGTGATATTGATGATCTTCTACAGGATTTAGAACACATTGAGGAGACTTTTTTTGAGAGCTTAGCAGAGTTGGGGGTTAATCGTTGATTGTGAGATTTATTTCATCTGCTTTTAGGAAATTTCTTTTCTATTAAAAGAGATAGCCATCAGTATTTCTAATGGGATTTTTTGACACTGCGTGAAATGTGTAAATCATTTGAAGAAATAGAGGGTGTGAAAAAGTAGAAAAGGTATTTTCACACTATATTGTCCTTGATAGGAAAAAAAATATTTTTCATAGAGAAAGAAAAGACAATGGCAGTTTCTTCTATTAGTGTTTTTCAATCTATTTTGTCGCGAAAGTCAATTCGAGCTTTTACCAACCAGCCAGTTAGTTTGGAAACAATCAAAAAAATCTTAACACTTGCAGCACGTGCACCATCTGGAACCAATATTCAGCCATGGCAAGTGATTGTGCTTACGGGAAGTGTATTACAGAAAGTAGGGCAAGAGCTTTCACAACTTGTTCTTTCGGGTGTAAAAGGGGAGCGTGAATATAATTATTATCCACGTCAGTGGCGTGAGCCTTATATTTCAAGGCGTAGAAAAGTTGGTTTGGAACTTTATCAGAGTCTTGGAATAAAAAAAGGAGATGAAGAAAAAATGCTTCATCAAAAAGCACGAAATTTTTTATTTTTTGATGCACCTGTAGGACTCTTATTTACAATGGATCACGACATGGAAATAGGGAGTTGGCTTGATTTGGGTATGTTTATGCAGACCATTATGTTAGCAGCACGTGGATTTGGATTGGATACCTGTCCCCAAGCAGCTTTTGCTGATTATCATAAACAAATTCGTACGCTTTTATCTGTACCTTCTGATCGGAATATTATTTGTGGTATGGCACTTGGTTATCGCGATATGAGTGCTCCAGAAAACAATTTTGAGACAGAACGAGAACCGTTAGAAAACTTTGTACGTTTCATTGAAGCATGTCCATAAAATATTTTATATCATTAAGCATATACTTTGAAGAACTTAGTGCATTATGAAAAATATGCTTGGTAGAAATTTTTCATTCTTATTAAATCATGATGTTGCATATTAACACTTATTTTACTACGTTCGCAACATTGATAGAGAGGTGACTCTAAGGGCATTGTTCGTTTTGAAGGTTGGCTAATGGAAAGCACTATAGAAAGAGGGTGTTGGGTGGTAGCGAGTCGAGCAACATTCGTGTTTATTGCTGTCATTTTTTTACTCTATCTCGCAATTTGATTTTAAACGGGACAAACGTTATAGAAAAGCGTATACTCAGACCATGTTGGAGTTTTGAGGTGGTATGTGTTTTTATCTGTTTTTGAACTTTTTAAAATTGGTATTGGTCCTTCTAGCTCACATACGATGGGGCCGATGACTGCGGCTAATATGTTTTTGCAAAGGATAAGAGATTTTTCTCAGTTATCTGATATTCAAGTTTCTCGTATACGTGTTTATCTTTATGGTTCTTTAGCTTTCACAGGTATTGGTCATGCGACAGATAGAGCTAT
>NZ_JBHIQG010000257.1:0-3476 GCF_042196425.1 Bartonella sp. AD328YNZD
AATTCGGCAATACTAAACCATTCTTTCATGGCTGCCCCCTTTTAATTTGCACCGGCGTTGCGCGCATGGCTTTCAATCGCGCTGCAATCTCCCGCTGTTCCTGCTGCAACCGCGCAATCTCTGCTAAACGCGCCTCATCCCCTTGCAACAGCAACAATCCATCTTCACTCACAACCTCATCCCAAAGCCAATAGGCTTCTGTTGCCCGCACAAATGCCTTAAACCGCGGCAGGGAAATATCAACCTGCTTACTTTCCGCAACATAAGCATCTAAACTGGCCTTACTTAAACACCCAATCCCTAAATAATGCGCCATGCGCTCTGCAATCTCACTGCGCTCATGCCGGCATTCTCTCAAAGCCCGCGCCATCGCACGCTTAATGCGTGAGCGAAACCGCCCTAAATCAATCTGCGCAACGGGTTCGCGGCAGGGAAAAACCGGCTTTTGGAAAAAATCAAGCTGCCCGCAACCATGCCTCTTCATGCCTGCTCCTCCCCCGATTGCTTGTTCAAATAATCATAAAACCGCGCCTTTGTCTGCGCATCGGCCCTCTGCCAAACACCCAATAACTGAGCAAAAATCCGTTCCTGTTCATTAATTTGCGGCGGCGTATTAACCCCATTGACCAAATCAACAGCCCGTCGTAAATCCCCATCAACCTGTTGCAAAGCAATTGCCACCCGCCGTTGCGCAACCGGCTCCATCTTGGCTAATTTCAACAATTGCGCTTGATTATCCGCCAATGCTGTCCCCCGCAAAACAGAGCGTAATTCTGGCTGTAAATACTTGGAAATACGATTAAGTCGTCTCACTGACTCTTCAGATAAACCAATGCGATCTGCCACATGTTTAGCAAAGCAGAAAGCGATCTCTTTGCCACTATCTTCATCGGTATGAGAAATTCGGTCAACTTGACCGAATTTTTTTTCATCATGCAATTGTGCAATGTTTGCACTATTGCTCGGTTGAGCAATATGGTCAACTTGACCCAATTGCTCTAAATGCCCATCACCGTCGATCAAAGGTGCAACTTGCACCTTTGATTTTTTATTCCGACCAACCTTAATTTCCCCATACTTCTTTTCCCACAATTCGCGGTAAGTCTGGACAAAAAGCGCACGGTCAATAACAGACAATTCATTGCGAAACAGGTTTTCAGCAACCTCTAAAAGCGCGGCATTGTCCTTATCAGCCTGCACCACAACGGCATCAATATCACTATAGCCCAAAAGCTCAGCAGCACGAAGCCGATGCGCACCAGCAATAAGCGTATAATTGCCCTCTTTAGCATTGGGCGTATGGCGCACCGTAATTGGATTCATCAATCCCTCCCGCGCCATTGATTGTGCAAGTGCCTTGGCATGCTCATCATCCACAGGGCGTATACGCTCCGGCACCACAATCACATCAAGAGCAAGCTTTTGAAACTGTGCCATCACGCCCCCGCCTTTCTGATCTCTTTAAAGAATAAATCCATCGCACGCCCCGCCCATCTTCGATAAGCTTTCGCAAAAACGGGTTCTTCCAAACGCTGATTAATCACTTGCAAAGCAAGAAAGATAGCAGTCTGCTGCCGTACTTGCATGGCAACAAGACGCCGCCGCGGTACCTCAAACTGATAATGCAAAATATGAATAGCAATTTGCCGCGCTAATATCGCATCAAATAAGCCATGCGGGGGGGCAATAACATACCGGATCGGCAGATGCTTAAATCCACTACTCACCGCCTTAAAAGAACAGGCAAGCATAGCTTCCAAACGTTCAACTTCTGAATAAGGATTAATGATATCGCTTCTGGCTTCTGGGGTCCATAAATTACAAGCAGCAACCATAACCACCCCCTATAAAAACAATATGATTACCCCCTAATCGCCAGAACCAAGCCATCCAAACGGCTGTTCTATGATGCAACTCTATGCAATTTATCTTGCCTATTTCGTATTGATCTTTAGACATTGATAAACCTTTTCATCTTATGGTAATAAATTCATGGCAAATGCGTATGACACACGCAAAGCCGTGTAACGAAGTTCAAGCAGCATTACCGCGCAATGCGGACTGTGTTGCCGAATCTGTGTTGGCATGTTTTGCTGCTTTAAAAATGCGACGGCGACTTTTGGGGTAGCGGTCGCTAAAAACCTGCTCGACGGGCAAGCCAATAAAATCGGCAATAGCACGTTCGGCTTTCTCGTTAGACCGTGTCCAGATGTGTTGAACACTGGATGACGAGAGTTGATATGCTTTCGCGAGCTCCGCCAAGGTCATGTTACGGCGGCGTAGCTCAGCTAAAATACTATGGCGATCCCATACTTGTGTGATAGTCATAAACTTCGCTCCTGCTTCAAACGGATGCTCCCACATCCGTTTTTTGTGGGGTTAATTGTAAAATATCTGCCCTCTATATCGGGCGGTAATATGTAGTTAATTCATTTTATATGTTTTGTAAACATAAAAAATGAATTTATGAGGTATTTTTTTGGCACGTCCCGATTCAGAACCAAAAACACCATTGGCAAAACGCCTACGTGACATAAGAAAAATGCTTGGAAATGAAGAACGCGGTGCTTTTGCAAAAACTCTTGATTTAGCGAAAGGTACGCTCGCAAATTATGAGCTCGGTGTAAATGAACCACCAGCATCTATCGTAATTGCCTATCACAAAATTTATGGCGTAGACTTTCATTGGCTTCTCACTGGTGAAGGCGAAATGTTTAGTGACATGGCAAAGGCGAAAACAGCGGGTTTTAAACCACAAACTATCCCTGCTGGTCTCATGAAAAAACTCGGTCGCATAGCTTATACAACCTATCGCGATGCAAATATAAAACTCCCCCCTGAAGATATAGCGGAATTAGCGGCAGAACTTTATAAAAAACTGCAAGAGCTTGTTCAAGACATCAACGACATGGAAGAGGTCGAAGCGACTTTCCCTCTTCTTAAAATTCATTTAAAGCGTCAAATAGAGGCTGAAAGAGTACATCTAGAAGCTACACAAGATACGGCTTAATGCCTCTCTAAGATGAATGGGGGAAGCTCTTTTTAAAATCCTGTAATTTAAGCTAACCTAAATATGAATAAGGAGCATTTTTGGCACGCCCTGAAAGAGAACCACAAACAGAACTCGCAAAACGGTTGCGTGAAATAAGACGAATACTCGGAAACGAAGAACGCGGTGCTTTTGCTCAACGCCTTAATTTACAACGCAATACCCTTGCCAATTATGAAATCGGAGCACATGAGCCTCCATCCTCAGTAATTAACGCCTATTATACAGCCTATAACATTAATCCTCATTGGCTCGTTACGGGTGAAGGCGAAATGTTTAGTGACATGGCAAAGGCGAAAGCAGCTGGTTTTAAAGCACCCACCATACCTGCTGGTCTCATGAAAAAGCTTGGTCGCATAGCTTATACAACCTATCGCGATGCAAATATAAAACTCCCCCCTGAAGATATAGCGGAATTAGCGGCAGA
>NZ_JBHIQG010000258.1:0-3472 GCF_042196425.1 Bartonella sp. AD328YNZD
TGAGGTTGAGCCGTAATCCGTTTGGCAACTTCACGTTGGAACATCAATGTCATTGACTCATAAAAAGGAGGCCATGGTTCAGACAAAAGCCAATTTAATAAGAGTTGTGTTCCAATATTATAGGGAAGGTTTGCAATAATGCGTGGTTTTTCTAGGCTTGTTTCAAAGAGTTTTGAGAAATCTTGCTTCAGAGCATCATTACAAATAAGTTTTAATTTTTGAGGATAGTGTTTTTCTATTTCTAAGAGAGCCGGTATACAACGCTCATCGCGTTCTATTGCTATTACAATGGCGCCCTTTGCCAGCAAGGCACGTGTGAGACCTCCAGGACCAGGCCCAACTTCAATAACAGGTTTTCCTTCTATATTTCCTGCTTGATGAGCAATTTTAGAGGTTAAATTAAGATCAAAAAGAAAATTTTGCCCCAAAGATTTATGTGCTTGTAATCCATATATATCAATAACCTCACGCAGAGGAGGAAGATTATCTATTGGCATGGGTTCAAACTATTTTTTGCAAGTTGATTTGCAAGTTTAAGAGCAGCAATAAAGCTTTCGGGAGAGGCTATCCCTTTATCAGCAATGTCAAAAGCAGTCCCGTGATCTGGAGACGTACGAATAAAAGGTAAACCTAATGTAACATTAACGGTGGTATCAAAGTCTAATGTTTTAACAGGGATAAGGGCTTGATCATGATACATACAAATGGCAACGTCATATGCCTTTCTTGCGCATTCATGGAACATTGTGTCGGCAGGCAGCGGGCCTGCAATATTGAGTCCTTTCTTTTTAAGATATTCAATAGCAGGAGTGATAACTTCAATATCTTCTTTTCCCATTGCACCTCCTTCTCCAGCATGAGGATTAAGACCAGCAACAGCTAGTCGGGGTGATGTTATTTTAAACCGTGTTTTTAAGTCACATTCAGTAATAAGTACCGTTTGAATAATTAAATCACGGGTAAGCTGTGAAGGAACATCTTTGAATGGAATATGAACAGTAATTGGTACCGTTTTTAATCGAGGTCCTGCTAACATCATAACGGGATGATAACATTTATGAAAAGCTTTATATGCCAAATCGGCTAAAAATTCTGTATGACCTGGAAATTGAAAACCAGCATCATAAAGATTTTTTTTTGCAATAGGACAAGTGATTAGTGCACATGCATGGCCACTTTGAATCAATTGAACACTGCGTTTAATCGCTTCAATGATTCCAGCAGCATTATTCGATGAAGGTATACCTAATTGATCACTTTGTTTGTTTTTTAACGGTATGATAGGAAGAGCATTTTGAAAATTTTTTGTAGGATTATTGATTAAAACAGATTGCACCTCAACATCAATCTGTAAAAAACGAGCGCGCGAACGAATAACATCTGGATCAGCAAGAAGTACAAAAGGTGGAATTTTATGCGTAACACGTAAATTCCACGCTTTTAGTACTATTTCAGGACCAATTCCGGCAGGATCACCACCGCTAACAACAAGAATAGCCATTATGAATTTTGAATACGCGCCACTCGGCGCAGTTCTTCTAAATATTTGTCGCTTAATTCTTCAAGTTTTTGCGGGCTTCTTTTTTTACTATCTTGAAGAGAAAAGATCAGCCGAGCGACATAATCATCAGAAACTCTCTTTATTTTGCAGACAGCAATTGCTTCGATTCCATCAGATGTTTCTTGTAATTTTGTCATTTTTCCAGCAGGTGTTGCAAGAATAGCTTGTTCCCATGCACTGGGGAGTTGGGGCTCCAGAAACTTTCCTAAGTGACGGATAGTAACGTCTAAAATACCTTTTGCTTGATTGTGAGCATTTGCACATCCACGGAAATGTGCGCGAAAATTACTTGCTTCTCTTTGACGTCTCTCAAAGATTTCTGAACGACGATGTGCTGGAATGACAAAAACAATTCTCTGTAATGTATATTCGTTGGTTGAAGGTTTTACACCACCATTTTTTAATATTCTGCGTACAGCTTCTTGTTCACTAATCATACCTGTTTCAGATTGATAGCGTGCGCTAACAAGACGTCCCCATCCTATTTGTCCACGGATGTAATCTTTAAAGTGTTGCACAGTGATATCAGTTTGGATCAGAATCTGGTTGAGCTGATCAATCGTCATATTATTTTGTGTTGCAAAATTCTCAAAAGCTTTATCAACTTCATCATTGCTTACTTCAATATTAAGACGTTTTATTTCAATATTTTTTAGCTTTTCGTCAACAAGCTCTTTTTTAGCCTGTGCCACCAAATTGCCTTGCTTTTGTTGTAATCTGAGAAAAGCAAGGCGCCTTTGTATATCATAATTTGTGATGGGGTTGCCATTAACTGTAACAACAATAGAAGTCTGCGCAAAGACTGTCGGAATCAAAAATCCATTTATTAACAGGCTACTTACGCTCAAAGACGCAATATAAAATAAAGCAAGAAAACGCTTTTTCAATTTATTCATATAAATAGGCTTTCGCATTGTTTATTAATTCTCATCAACAACTTAAAATACACGCTTTCTTTCATAAAAACAATGATAAGTTAAATGACTGATACATTCCCTTTATAAATTAATCTATCTTTTTTCCGATATCTGCAATCGTACGCAATGAAAGAGAGAAATTAAAGTTTTGCAAGGGTGCTTTCCTGCCTGGATTCGTTACCTGTTGATAACCGAATGTTAACCCGAAACATTCATCCATATAACTCAAGCTAATTCCTCGCTTTATAAATGTACCAGATACTAAATCATAACCGGCGTTGCTATTAATGGACCAATAATCTGCCAATTTAAGTCCTGTTTGAAAAGAAATTTCTTGGCGCTCTTGAGAATATTCATAATCTGGTTGCTTTGCGATATAGGCATATTGTAGAGCCGCCCAAAAATTTTGCCATTTTTGTGATGCTTCGATTTCACTACGGCGGATTTTTCCTGTTTTTTTGTCAAAGCGTCCACGCGTTTCTAAGGAAAAACCACTTTTATGGGTTGTACCAAACATTGCAACATAGTCTGAACGTTTTGCCTCTAAGCTAGAATGAGTACCGACATTGATAAAGTCCTTTTCTGCAAAAGAATTCTTTCCTGCTAGATGAAAGGATTGTCCAATGAGACCATAAAGAGACCAATTATCATTAAGGCTTCCAGAGTATCTTAGACCTATATTGGCTCTTGTGCCACCTTCTACACGATCATAACCAGAAAATTTATCCCGTTGAAAGAGAGTAGTTGCATCAAATACAAAGCTTTGAGCATCTTCATTAGGAATTTGTCCGATATATTGTTCATTATTGCGTATGAAAATTTGTGCGGTTGGTTCTATGATATGTGTAGAATGATCAGCTGTAATGAGAAAGGGATAGCGTAGTTCTAACCCTGCTGTTGCCATGCCACGAATTGCTGAACCACGAACTTCGGATAACACAGTGTTTTTTATAGAAGAATCATGATTTTCACGTACATTGGTTGTAATGATATC
>NZ_JBHIQG010000259.1:0-3461 GCF_042196425.1 Bartonella sp. AD328YNZD
GGTTTATCTGTCACTGAAACAGCTGATGAATCTACGGGTATTACGAAGCGTTTGGTGATTGATTGGCGCGCTAATCCACGTGGTGCGGATCTTAAACCAGCCATTATTATTCACACGGATAAAGAAGGTGAATCTATTGCTAAGTTGTATAAGGGAGGTGAAGCCCGTTATATGATGTCAGTGGAAACTATTCTTTCTGTTGAACTTGGTGCTCATGTTAAGGCTGGTGATGTTATTGCTCGTTTGCCGATGGAAAGTGCCAAAACGAAAGATATTACGGGTGGTCTTCCTCGTGTGGCTGAGCTTTTTGAAGCGCGTCGTCCAAAGGATCATGCGATTATTGCTGAAGTTAGTGGTACAATTCGGTTTGGCCGTGGTTATAAGAATAAACGTCGTATCATTATTGAACCAAATGATGAAACTCTTGAGGCAGTAGAATACTTGATTCCAAAAGGTAAGTTGTTCCACTTCCAAGAAGGCGATCAAATTGAAAAGGGGGATTATATCCTTGATGGGAATCCAGCACCTCATGACATCTTGGCGATTAAGGGAGTTGAGGCTTTGGCATCTTATCTTGTTAATGAGATTCAGGAGGTTTATCGTTTGCAGGGAGTTCTTATTAATGATAAGCACATTGAAGTGATTGTTCGTCAAATGTTGCAAAAAGTTGAAATTACTGAATCTGGAGATTCTGGTTATATTCCAGGTGATAATGTTGATCGTATTGAACTTGATGAAATCAATGATAATTTGATTGCAGAAGGGAAGAAACCTGCATCTGGTAATCCCATTCTTCTTGGAATTACAAAAGCTTCTCTTCAAACGCCTTCTTTCATTTCGGCGGCATCGTTTCAGGAAACAACACGTGTTCTTACTGAAGCAGCAGTTTCTGGTAAAATTGATACTTTGCAAGGACTTAAAGAGAACGTTATTGTCGGTCGTCTTATTCCAGCAGGTACGGGTGGTACAATTTCTCAAATCCGTCGTATTGCTGCAGTTCGTGATGATTTGATTGTAGATGAGCAGCGTAAGTCTAGTAATAACGAAGTGGCTAAGGCTATGTTGACAAATATGACAACCGGGGCTGTTGCAGAATAATTTAAATACAACATCACATAATAAAAAAACGTCTGAATAGAAAGTTCAGACGTTTTCTTATTTCGAAATGCAGAAGTTGTATATTCTCTTGAAAAATATCAAAAATTATAAGGCGATAGTTATTTTTAACATCTTTGGTAGCTTATTGTTTTGTAATGATGCTTATCTTTCTTGTTGCTTCATTTTAAAGTTTTCTTATTTCTGAAGGCAGTATAGAAAGTTTTTTCCCAAGTATGTGAAACTCAAAAAACATATTCAAGGAAAAGAGTTGATTATCTACAAATCAAATAATGATTGATTTTGAATTTTAGGAAAATTTCTGATTGATATCTTCTATAAAGATTTAAAAGGACTTATAATGAAAGATCAATAGTCTTTCTGTAATATAAAAATAATTGATTCTCTACTATACAATGTTTGTGAATGTATTTTCTTCTAAAGTAGAATGCAGAAAATTAGAGATTAAGGTGCTCACTAAGTTTTATAAAAAATAGACATATTTCTTATAACAATGTGATCTATGCAGACAGAATAATAAAATGTACGAATATTATTCAATTGGAAAATTAACACGTGAGTTTTCAATAATAGCTCGAACTTTGCTATGAAGAAGAGGGATTTCTTATCCCTTTTCGGTTTGCAAATACACGGCTTTATACATAAACGGGTCGTCATAAGTTAAAACAAATCCTGTGTACTAAAAGAGTTAAATTTTCGTTGTCTGAAATATCTGATATTTTGACAATGGTTGGAAAACCACCTGATAATGAGAAAAAGCTTAAGAAATTAATTGCAGGAATTCATAAAAAACGAACTGATTTAAAGCAGATGCAGCATGATGTTGATGATCTTCTACAGGATTTAGAAGGAATTGAGGAGAGTTTTTTGAGAGCTTAGCGGAGTTGGTGGTTAGACATTGATTATAAATTTATTTTGTCTTCTTTTAGACAAATTTCTTTCTCTTAAAAGAGATAGATTATACTATCTCTAAGGGGAATATTTACCACTGCGTGAAATGTGTAAGTCATTTAAAGAAATAGAGTGTTTGAAAAAGCTGCAAAGGTATTTTCGCAGTATATTATCCTTGATAAGAAAAAACTATTTTTCATAAAGAAAGTAAAAACAATGACAGTTTCTCCTATGAGTGTTTTTCAATCTATATTGTCACGAAAGTCAATTCGCGCTTTTACTGATCAGCCAGTTAGTTTGGAAACAATCAAAGAAATCTTAAAACTTGCAGCACGTGCACCATCTGGAACAAATATTCAGCCATGGCAAGTGATTGTGCTTACAGGAAGTGTATTACAGAAAGTAGGGCAAGAGCTTTCACAACTTGTGCTTTCAGGTGTAAAAGGAGAGCGTGAATATAGTTATTATCCACGTCAGTGGCGTGAGCCTTATATTTCAAGGCGTCGAAAAGTTGGTTTGGATCTTTATCAGAGTCTTGGAATTCAAAAAGGAGATGAAGAAAAAATGCTTCATCAAAAAGCACGAAATTTTTTATTTTTTGATGCACCTGTAGGACTCTTATTTACAATGGATCACGACATGGAAATAGGGAGTTGGCTTGATTTGGGTATGTTTATGCAGACCATTATGTTAGCAGCACGTGGATTTGGATTGGATACCTGTCCCCAAGCAGCTTTTGCTGATTATCATAAACAAATTCGTACGCTTTTATCTGTACCTTCTGATCGGAATATTATTTGTGGTATGGCACTTGGTTATCGCGATATGAGTGCTCCAGAAAACAATTTTGAGACAGAACGAGAACCGTTAGAAAACTTTGTACGTTTCATCGAAGCATGTCCATAAAATATTTTATATCATTAAGCATATACTTTGAAGAACTTGGTGCATTATGAAAAATATGCTTGGTAGAATTTTTTCATTCTTATTAAATTATGATGTTGCATATTAACACTTATTTTACTACGTTCGAAACATTAAGAGAGTGATGACTCTAAGGGCATTGTTCGTTTTGAAGGTTGGCTAATGGAAAGCACTATAGAAAGAGGGTGTTGGGTGGTAGCAAGACGAGCAACATTCGTGTTTATTGCTATCATTTTTTTACTCTATCTCGCAATTTGATTTTAAACAGGACAAACGTTATAGAAAAGCGTATACTCAGACCATATTGGAGTTTTGAGGTGGTTCGTGTTTTTATCTGTTTTTGAACTTTTTAAAATTGGTATTGGTCCTTCTAGCTCACATACGATGGGGCCGATGACAGCGGCTAATATGTTTTTGCAAAGGATACGAGATTTTTCTCAGTTATCTGATAACCAAGTTTCTCGTATACGTGTTTATCTTTATGGTTCTTTAGCTTTCACAGGTATTGGTCATGCGACAGATAGAGCTAT
>NZ_JBHIQG010000260.1:0-3450 GCF_042196425.1 Bartonella sp. AD328YNZD
GTTATATTCATAACAATTATCCTTAGCTTTGTCATTGGTCGACTTTTCGGGCTTTCTACACATTTAGCAATGTTAGTTGCTTGCGGGAATGCTATTTGTGGCAATTCAGCTATTGTCGCTGTTGCACCTGTCATAAAAGCAAAACATGACGATGTAGCCGCGTCAATTGCCTTCACTGCTCTTTTAGGAATTCTTATTATTTTATTTTTACCCTTTTTACATCCATCTCTGAATTTGTCATTTAGCCAATATGGTGTGCTTGCTGGCATGGTTGTTTATGCTGTACCACAGGTTTTAGCAGCAACAGCATCTGTCTCTTTTCTGAGTGTTCAAATTGCAACAATTGTTAAATTGGTACGCGTTCTCATGTTAGGTCCTGTTATTTTTATTCTATCAATTATCTATCATCGCTCAGCACAAACACGTTTTCGTCTACATACTCTTGTGCCATGGTTTATAATCGGCTTTATTATCATGATGCTTATCCGCTCAAGCGGACTTATTCCTGAAACGGCTATAAATCCGATCAAACTTACTGCTCAGGTGTTCACTATCATTTCAATGGCAGCATTAGGTTTAGGTGTTGATATACGATCATTAAAAAAAGCAGGATGGCGCGTTATTTTGGCTTCAACCTGCTCCATAATTATTCTCGGTATTTGTAGCCTTATCATGATACAATTGAATGATTTAAATCATATAATACTTTGAAATATGCATTAATTGTTTCTTTTTTTAAGGGAGTATGCAATCAACCCAAAGTCCTCATTATTATTGAAATCAGTTCTTTCATAAACCAGAAAAAGTTCTAAAATACTGCTCATTATTCTATACAAAAAATTGAAAATGCTACGATATGAAGTGAAAACTATCGAATTTGCTTTTTCAATAAGCTTTTCAGTCTATAGTGATTTGCAACGGTATAGTATTCAATATGGAACGCATACAAAATAATGCTCTTTATTTCAGATCTGATTAAGTTAATTTTTTTTATAGAAGACAGAATATATTTATGTTGCTCATTCACGTACTTGTAAAAAAATACCTCTCAAGGCACATGAACTCCCTTTCAAGGCTGTGCCTGTGAATAATATAATTAAAATCCCCATGAAGTGTCCAAAATACATTGTTCATCCCCCTCTTCGCTTTATGAAGTAACAAGCCCTAGCATCATACTATTATTAACTCCCAATGTTGCAATAGCTCTTGCATTTAAATGGTTTATGAGAGAAATTTTACTCTTTTCTTCAATAGTTTTATCCACACGCCAACTCTCTTTCATGCCGTGTAAGAAAAAGATTTTAATTTATGAGTTTGAAATGAAAAAATCTTACAATATCCAAGGATATTATTGAACATGGCAATAATAAACTATTATTATAAAATCAATTCATTGATAACAAAAACCAATAAGAATCACATCAACATCTCGTTCTATCCCATAAAAATATTGTTGCTTATTGGCACTAGTAACTTTCTTACAAATGAAATATACGATAATGAAAAGATTAAAAATGCAGCAGGACTTTTATTTATCGTTTTATTCAACTAAAATATTTTTATGCTTATCCTTGCTATAGATACTGCTTCGATTTATTGTGCTGTTGCGCTTATTCGTCATAAATCTGTTATTGCGCGTATCAATGAGCGCATGAACAAAGGACATGCTGAAAAACTTATTGAGCAGATTACACAAATAATTACACAAGCCAATATGACGCTTGATCAAGTTGAGCGTATTGCTGTCAATATTGGACCTGGGTCATTTACTGGTGTACGTGTCGGTGTTGCAACAGCACGCGCTTTGGCATTAGCACTTGAAATAAAAGCTGTTGGAGTGAGTGCTCTTGAAGCGTTAGCAGCACAAGTCATAAACAATAAAAGTACAGCATCGGCAATTACTGTTGTCATTGAAGCAGGGAGAGGGATGTTCTATCATCAAAATTTTCATAATAATCTCACACCTTTGGGAGAACCGGGATTAAAAACAATGGAAAATATCCTCGAAGATTTGCCAAAAAAAACCCGACTGACTGGCCCAGCTGCTGATGTCGTTGTGGAGCATGTTAAAAACCATAAAATATACGAAAAAATTGTCCTAGAAAAAATCCCCTGCGAAGCGGCTGATATTGTAAACTATGCTTATCTTGCTGCAAACAAACAACCACAAAATTCACCTCGCCCACTCTATCTACGCAGTGCTGATGCAAAACAACAAACCGATTTTGCTTTACCACGAAAAAAATAATGTCCAAATTTTCATTGACAAAAAAGAATTTTGGAATTGCTCCGCTACAAGTTCATGATAGTGCTGCTCTTCATCAAATTCATCAGCATTGTTTTACCCCTTCTTGGGAAAAACAAGCTTTTGATAATTTCTTAACAGATCACTCTATCTTCGGATACAAAGTTTTTCTCATTGATCGCTCTGATCAAATTTTAGGCTTTTGCCTATGCCGTCTCATCCTTGATGAAGCAGAAATCATCACAATTGCTGTTCATCCTCATTATCGTCAAAAAGGAATTGGTACCTTTCTTATCGAAAGCACAGTTCACTATCTTCACGACAAGGGCGCCATAAAATTATTCTTGGAAGTAGAAGCCATAAATCTTTCTGCTTTGAACCTTTATCAACGCTTTGAATTTCAAAAAATTTCTGAACGTCTTGCCTATTACGCGTCAAAAAATGGTCGTGGTGATGCAATTATCATGCAAAAAACTTTTAAGCAAATAGATTGAGATTTGTGTAAAAAACATTTAGACAAGCACTATGAATAAAGTAAATCCTAAAAATACATCTCCTGTTGCTCCTAAAAAGGTTTTTATCAAAACTTATGGATGTCAAATGAATGTTTATGATAGCCAACGGATGACTGATAGTCTCAGTTCGCAAGGCTATGTGACAACACAAATTCCCAATGATGCCGATCTTATTCTTGTTAATACCTGTCATATTCGCGAAAAAGCAGCAGAAAAACTTTATTCTGATCTCGGTCGTTTGCGCGTTATGCGTCAAGAGCGCACACCTGATAAACCCCTTATGGTTGGTGTAACAGGTTGTGTTGCACAAGCTGAGGGAAGTGAAATCTTGCGCCGTGCTCCAACAGTGGATCTTGTTATTGGTCCACAAATGTATCATCGCCTGCCAGAATTGTTAGAAAAAGCCAAACAAGGGAAAAAAATTATCGAAACAGACTATGCTGTTGAAGATAAATTTGCTCATTTGCCGCCCCATAATAAACATGCAGTAAGAAAACGAGGTGTGAGCGCATTTTTAACAGTACAAGAAGGGTGCGACAAATTTTGCACTTTTTGTGTTGTTCCGTACACACGCGGTGCTGAAATATCACGGTCTGTCGAGCAAATTACTGAAGAAGCCCGCCAGCTTATTGAAGCAGGTGTTAAAGAGATTACGCTGCTTGGACAAAATGTCAATGGTTGGCATGGACA
>NZ_JBHIQG010000261.1:0-3415 GCF_042196425.1 Bartonella sp. AD328YNZD
TGGTGCTGGAATTAAAAAATATGCACCTTCAGCTTTTGTTATTTGTGTTACAAATCCCCTTGATGTAATGGTATGGGTATTGCAGAAATTTTCAGGTCTTCCGGTGCATAAAGTGGTTGGTATGGCTGGTATTCTGGATTCAGCGCGTTTTCGTTACTTTTTATCTGAAGAATTTAAAGTCTCTGTCAAAGATGTGACAGCTTTTGTTTTAGGTGGGCATGGTGATTCAATGGTGCCCTTGGTGCGTTATTCAACAGTTGGTGGTATTTCTTTGCCTGATCTTGTTAAAATGGGTTGGACAACACAGGAGAGAATTGATCAAATTATTCAACGTACCCGTGATGGTGGTGCAGAGGTTGTTAGTTTGTTAAAAACAGGTTCTGCTTATTATGCACCAGCAGCTTCTGCTGTTTGTATGGCTGAAGCCTATTTAAAGGATACTAAGCGTGTTGTGCCTGTTGCAGCCTATCTTTCAGGGGAATATGGGGTTAACGATACATACGTTGGTGTTCCTGTTGTACTTGGTGCGGGTGGTGTTGAACGGGTCATTGAAATTGATCTTGATAAAGAGGAAAGAGATGCTTTTGATTATTCAGTAAATGCGGTTAAAAAGCTTTGTGAAGCTTGTATTGCTCTTGTGCCTAGTCTCAAGTAAATTGAACAGGATTTTGTTCATTAAATTAAAGTATTTAGAATATTATAACTTTAGGATTAATAATAATCCATAAAAGAAAAGGACAAATGCATGAATATCCATGAGTATCAGGCCAAACGTCTGCTTCATGAATATGGAGCACCAATTGCAAATGGTGTTGCTATTTATTCTGTAGAGCAAGCTGAAAAATGGGCAAAAAAATTACCCGGACCTCTCTATGTGGTTAAAAGTCAGATACACGCTGGTGGTCGTGGTAAGGGTAAGTTTAAAGAACTTGGTTCTGATGCAAAGGGTGGTGTTCGGCTTGCACAATCTGTTGAAGAAGTTGTTGCAAATGTTCAAGAAATGCTTGGGAAAACGTTGGTAACCAAACAAACTGGTCCAGAGGGTAAGCAGGTCAATCGCCTTTATATTGAAGATGGTGCCGATATTGAATGGGAGCTTTATCTTTCACTTTTGGTTGATCGTAGCGTTGGTCGGATTGCTTTTGTTGTTTCAACAGAAGGTGGAATGGATATTGAAACAGTTGCTGAAGAGACACCAGAAAAAATATTCACGCTGCCTATTGATGCTGTAGAGGGTGTTACTTCTGATGATTGTGCAAGGCTTTGTGATGCATTGGAATTGCGCGATAGTGCACGGGAAGATGGTGAAAAGCTTTTTCCGATTCTCTATCAGGCATTTTGTGAAAAAGATATGAGCCTTTTAGAAATCAATCCGCTTATTGTGATGAAAGATGGTCGCTTGCGCGTTCTTGATGCGAAAGTTTCTTTTGATAATAATGCTCTGTTTCGTCATCCAGATATTTTAGAATTGCGCGATCTTTCAGAAGAAGATCCAAAAGAAATCGAAGCTTCAAAGCATGATCTTGCTTATGTTGCTCTTGAGGGTACAATTGGTTGTATGGTCAATGGCGCTGGTCTTGCTATGGCAACAATGGATATCATTAAGCTTTATGGAGCAGAGCCGGCGAATTTTTTGGATGTTGGTGGTGGAGCATCAAAAGAAAAAGTGACAGCTGCTTTTAAGATTATTACGGCCGATCCAAATGTTAAGGGCATTTTGGTTAACATTTTTGGTGGTATTATGCGTTGTGATGTCATTGCTGAAGGTGTGGTTGCTGCTGTTCGTGAGGTTGGTTTAAAGGTTCCCTTGGTTGTTCGTCTTGAAGGCACTAATGTTGAGCAGGGAAAAGCGATTATCAATGAGAGTGGTTTGAATGTTATTCCTGCTGATGATTTAGATGATGCTGCTCAAAAAATTGTTGCAGCCGTGAAGGGAGCGTAAGTTATGTCGATTCTGGTGGATAAAGAGACGAAAGTTCTCGTTCAAGGGCTTACAGGAAAAACAGGAACATTTCATACAGAACAGGCGCTTGCTTATCATGGCACGCAAATGGTTGGTGGCGTTAATCCTAAAAAGGGTGGAGAAACATGGGAAGGTTCAAAAGGCGAAACTCTTCCTATCTTTGCTAATGTTGCAGAAGCAAAAGAAAAAACAGGCGCGGATGCTTCCGTTATTTATGTTCCTCCTGCAGGGGCTGCGGCAGCTATTATAGAAGCTATTGAAGCTGAAGTTCGTTTAATTATCTGTATTACGGAAGGTATTCCTGTTATAGATATGGTGAAAGTAAAGGCGCGATTAGAAAACTCAAAATCTCGTCTTATTGGTCCTAATTGTCCTGGTATTCTCACGCCAAACGAATGTAAAATCGGTATTATGCCTGGTTCTATTTTTAGAAAAGGTTCTGTTGGGGTTGTCTCACGGTCGGGAACTTTGACTTATGAAGCCGTTTTTCAAACGAGTCAGGAAGGTCTCGGACAAACGACAGCTATAGGAATTGGTGGTGATCCTGTTAAGGGTACTGAATTTATTGATGTGTTGGAAATGTTTTTAGCGGATGATGAAACCCAGTCTATTGTTATGATTGGTGAAATTGGTGGTTCTGCTGAAGAAGAGGCCGCACAGTTTTTGCAGGATGAAGCAAGAAAAGGGCGTAAAAAGCCAGTTGTTGGCTTTATTGCTGGTCGTACGGCTCCTCCAGGACGTACAATGGGACATGCTGGCGCTGTTATTTCTGGTGGTAAAGGTGGAGCAGAAGATAAAATTGCGGCAATGGAATCCGCAGGGATTCGTGTTTCTCCTTCACCATCACAGATAGGTAAGACTTTGATGTCAGTTTTGAAAGGCTAAAAGAAAATTTCACCTGAATAAGAATATATTCTTAATTCAGGTGAAAAAACTTGAGTATAAAAAGGTAAAACTTTTTTGAATGTTCAAAGCGTCGCTTGCTTTGTGAGCATTGAAAGGTCGAAAAAAGATATAAGGAGACGGAATAAGTGTTCCGGAGAGGTATATGGCAAGGCAGGATGAGATAAATAGTCTTTTTGCACAGACGTCATTTCTTTATGGTGGGAATGCGGATTATATAGATCAACTTTATGCTCAATATGAAAAAGATCACACCAGTGTTGATTCACAGTGGCGTGCTTTTTTTGAAGGCCTTCATGATAACAAAGAAGATGTTCTCAAAAATGCTGAAGGAGCGACATGGCAACGTGATCATTGGCCACTAAAGGCGAGTGGGGAGTTAGTTTCCGCTCTTGATGGTGATTGGTCTTCTCTTGAAAAATATCTTGGCGATAAATTAAAGGAAAGAGCAATAACAGGGGCTGCGCAAAAGGGAAAAACTTCCAGTGAACAAGATATTATTCGTGCAACACGTGATTCTGTTCATGCAATTATGATGATTCGTGCGTT
>NZ_JBHIQG010000262.1:0-3414 GCF_042196425.1 Bartonella sp. AD328YNZD
ATTTTTGATCACTTTTATGATGTGTTTTTTTGTTAAAGATTATATCTTAAGTTTTTTACTATGGCCGTATCAGTGGGCAATGAAAATAGCAGGGAGTAATCCTGAGAGTATTCGTTTGCAATCAACACAAGTATGGGAAACTTTTTTAACAAAGATGAAACTTGCGGCTTTTGGGGGGATTATTTTATCTTTTCCCTATACGGCTTTTCAGTTTTATAGTTTTATTGCACCAGGGCTTTATAAAAATGAACGTATGGCTTTTTTACCCTTTCTCATTGGTGGTCCTATTTTATTTTGTATTGGGGGAGCGTTTGTTTACGCTCTATTGGCACCAATAATACTATGGTTTAGTCTTTCACAACAATTTCTTCCAGATGTTCATTTAAGAATAGATTTTATAGTGCGTATTTCCGATTATTTGAGCTTTATGACATCATTTATCCTAGTTTTTGGTTTGATTTTTCAATTACCTCTTATCATCAGCCTTTTAACAAAAGTTGGATTTTTAACATCTCGTGATTTGGTATCTAAACGAAAATGGGCTATCTTGCTTTCTTTTATTATTGCGGCAATAGTAACCCCTTCGGATTTTTTTACGATGTTTGCAGTGGCTTTACCAACGATAGCACTTTACGAGATCTCAATTTTAATTGCTTACGGTATAGAAAAGAGAAGAAAATCCGCTTAAGAAAATTGTATAATCTTATGCGATAACAAATGAATAAAAACAATATAAATGAGGAATTTTGATGCTTGATATTAAGTGGATTCGTGAAAATCCTGAGAAATTAGATAAAGCACTTGTAAACAGAGGTCTTGAACCACAAGCTGAAAGGTTAATACAACTTGATCTTGCACGTCGGTCGCATGTTGCTAAAGTACAATTGGCGCAGGAACGTCGCAATGCTATTTCAAAGGAAATAGGACAAGCTTTAGCTGTATCTGATCAACAAATGGCTGAAGGCTTTAAAGCTGAAGTTGAAGAGATTAAAGTCTTTCTTTCTTCTGCAACAGCGGAAGAAAAACAGCTGACGGAGAGTCTTGAGAAAATTCTTTCAGCTCTTCCAAATATTCCATTGGATGATGTTCCGGAAGGTAAAGATGAAAGTGATAATGTCGTCATTCGACATTTTGGTACACCTCCAACATTTAATTTTACACCAAAGGAGCATTTTGATCTTGGTCAAGATCTTAAGCAGATGAATTTTGAGCGAGCTAGTCGTTTGTCTGGAACACGTTTTACAGTGCTTTCAGGGGCGTTAGCACGGCTAGAACGAGCATTAGGACAATTTATGCTTGATGTGCATGTGAATGAGCATGGTTATACAGAAGTCTCAGTACCTCTTCTTGTTCGTGATGAGATTGTTTACGGAGCAGCACAATTGCCGAAGTTTGCAGAGGATCTTTTTCAGACAACAGATGGTCGATGGCTTATTTCTACTGCAGAAGTACCATTAACTAATTTGGTTAATGATGAAATTCTTGAAATATCAGATTTACCACTGCGATTTTCTTCTTTATCTCCTTGTTTTCGTTCAGAGGCGGGAGCAGCCGGTCGTGATACGCGCGGTATGTTGCGTCAACACCAATTTTGGAAGGTGGAAATGGTCTCGATTACCAGTGAAGATCAGTCTTTAATTGAATTGGAACGTATGACGGAATGTGCAGAAGATATATTAAAACGTCTTGATTTGCCTTTTCGCACAGTGGTTCTTTCTACGGGAGATATGGGGTTTGCAGCACGTAAAACCTATGACATCGAGGTTTGGCTTCCTGGTCAAGAATGTTATCGTGAAATTTCTAGCTGTTCAGTTTGTGGAGATTTTCAAGGTCGTCGTATGAATGCTCGCTATCGTAAAGAAGGCGATAAAAAATTGCATTTTGTTCATAGTCTTAATGGTTCTGGTACGGCTGTTGGCCGTTGTCTTATTGCAGTGCTTGAAAATTATCAACAAGCTGATGGGTCCATTATTGTTCCAGATGTTTTACAACCCTATATGGGAGGCATGCGTTGTATTACTGCTTAATTTTGCGAAAGGAAAGACAATATGCATTTATTGCCAAGAGGTGATGGTATGCAAATGCAAGGCTTAGCCATTTTAAAGGAAGTGGTTTGTAGGGATGATAAAAGTGCACTTCTATTAGAGATTGAATAAATACTATGGGGCAAAATGGTATTTTACAATTTCGTGAAGAGTTGGCCGCTCTTGTACTGAAAATGCGTAGAAAAGGCATTGATGACGTGCGATTTTTTTCGGCATTAGAAAAAATTCCACGTCAACAGTTTGTTTCTGCCCCTTGGTTTAATAGTGCTTATGATAATAAAGTTATTCCCCTTGAGTGTGGTGAATATATGGAACGTTTGGAAGAACAACTCTTAATTCTTTCAGCATTATCGTTGAAAAAAAAGCATCGTGTCTTAGAAATCGGTACGGGATCTGGTTTTTGTACAGCTCTTATAGCCTGTTTGAGTGACCGTGTAACGACGATTGATCGTTATAAAACGCTTGTTGATTTGGCAGGCCAAAAATTTCAAGCTTTGGGAATTGAAAATATTGTTGTACGGCAAATTGATGGAAGTCATAGTGTGACAGGTTTGGGGGCATTTGACCGTATTCTTATTTGGCCATCGCGTTCTGATGAACCCAAGGAATTTTTAGAACTCTTAGCTGAAAATGGCATTCTCATTCAGGCTATAGGGCCTGATGAAGGGGTACAAACGGTGACGCGCTATACAAAAATTGGGAGTCGATTTGAGTGTTTAGAACTTTTTCACGTGCGTTATCAACCTTTTATTAAAGGTATTGCGGAGATACTTTAAATTTTAAAATTTAAGAAATAGCGCAAATTATTTCACCTTTTTATTTTACGTTAAATTCATTTTGATATTATGTAGAGATATTTATGAATAAAATATCTCATTTTAACTCTTCGGTAATTTTAAAAAGCTTTAATGGAATGAGTTGAGTATTGATGAGTGGGCAAAACTATGTGTTTAAGAGCTTTGGATAATATTTTCCGGCATAAATTTCAGAGAATAACTTTTTTAGCGGTGATAACTATTGTTGCTGGTTGTAGTTCTGGTACGCAACGTTTTTCCGCTATGTCCTCTCATCGTATGTTATCTCATCAATCAAATATATCTAGCACTATACCTACAGATCCGCGAATGCTATCGGACGGTGGTGATATGATACAGAGTACTGAATTGCCACCTGTGGAACCAAGCGATGATTCTTGGCGAGATGACAGTTCTCCTTATAATTCTCCACAGCAAGGTAGGACAGCTTCTTTGGATGGTCGCGTTATGGGAGCACCTCCACGTAATCTTGGAACACTTTCTCGTTCACAAATGGATAACTCTCCTGTTTTCCGGCGGAATTCTTATATTGTCCAGAGTGGAGATACACTACT
>NZ_JBHIQG010000263.1:0-3408 GCF_042196425.1 Bartonella sp. AD328YNZD
GCAAACAACATCAAACCATTTTGTTTACGAATAGTCTTCAGCCTGTCTTGCGCAAAGGCTTTAAAGGAATCATCCTCTAGCGCTTTCCAAAACTCATCAATGACAATGATAATACGACGCCCATCAATCAAAGACAAAATTCTATGAAAAAGATACATCATTAATGGGGGACGAATTTCATTATTGTCTAAAAAATCCGTCATGTCATAACCAATAAATTTTGCATCAATGCCAATGTCATCATCAGGATTGTCAAAAACCCACCCTAAGGCATTGCCTTTACACCATCTCTCTAAACGACCCGCTATCCCCTCTCTATGCGTGGTGTCAAAAAACATTTGTAAGGCCGATATCGTCCGTTGTTCTTTGGGTAGTAAGGCAAGTTGGTCAACAGCAGCAGAAATATCTTGTCTTTCTGATTCACTGATCTTTTGATCTTCAGAAGAAACAAGCTTGATAATCCATTGCCGTAAAAAAACTCTATCTGCTGGATTGTTATAATCTAAACCCTTAAGCGGCGCTATGCCCGTTGGTTTACCATTCTTCAAAGGCATATAAGTGCCACCACCAGCCCTCACAAAAAGTTCTGCTCCGCGATCTTTATCAAAAAAGACCATATTGGGATCATGCTTTTGAAGTTGTGCTAAAAGAAAATTAACAATAACCGTTTTCCCAGAACCAGAGGGACCACAAACAAACGTATTGCCTAAATCTCCAAAGTGAAAGTTAAAATAAAATGGTGAACCAGCAGAGGTCTTCATTAGTGCGACCGCTGGTCCCCATACATTGCCATCTATTTTCCCAACCGGAAAGGAATGAAATGGAGAAAGCGCTGCATAATTGCGGCTTGTTATCGCACCAGAACGCGTGCGATAAGCATAATTGCCAGGTAATTGTGCCCACCAAGCCGCCGCTAACCCTAAATCTTCCCGCGCAATGACAGCCCCACCATCTGTAAGACGAGAACGCGCTTTGGCAAGATTATCCGCTAACTCTTGCGGCGTATCAGCAAAAACAGCCAATGATAAATGATGCTCCCCTAAAACAAAACGATTGGATTCAAGATCATCAAGCGCATCATCCAGTTCCATAATTTGTGAACCTGCTCGATCTCCCGCATTGACCATTTGATTCTGTTTGCGCCCCATAATCTGTTTGGCAGCATTTTTGCTCTTGAAAACAAAAGATTGGGTGAAAATAAATTCAAAGGGAAGGGTGAGCAAACCATCCGCCATGCCTACCCTGGTTTTTGCTGGATATTCTTTCCAGCCAAACATGCCCGCAAATCTCTGTCCTGACTCAGTGCGTATTTCTATGATCTCTTTCCCGAAAATAAGACGGTCTGAGTAAACAGTCGAAGCTATGGTCCCCCATGTGAGAGGGATACGTTCACGACGACCTCCCACCAATTGGTGGATAAACTCACTTTGCTGCGAATAAATATTGCCTTCATGTTCATAAAGACTCAATCTTCTTGCACCATAGCGCTCTAAATTTTGAATAAGATCTGTGGTAATATCTTCAAGTTTGCGAATGGATTCCGCATCAACTTCTGTCTTGTCTTGCTTGGCTTTGCCTAAACGTTTGAAAAACTCCACTAATTTATCCGTTTGATCAACGTGTGGATTCCACAAAATCGAAAGATAAAGATCATTGCGATAAAGCTCCTGAGAAACCATCCTCTCGCGATATTTATCATCTAATTGCTTGGCAAATGCTGATCTAAAAGTACCATCCGGATAAATCGTTTCACGCTTTCTGATAATATGGCTATAAAGCGCTATCCGTTCATCCGCAATGTTTTTAAACAGATTGTTGAGCTGTTCGTGAAGCACATTCAGATCAATAATATCCGCTGTCTCAAAGTTAATCCCTTCAAGTTTAATAACGCTCATGAGAGCGCGTGAATCCAGCGCAATGATATGCTTGTTAACATGGCGCACGTAAGGGATAATCGCCTCTGGCTGCTTTTCACGCTTGCGCTCTGTTGTTTTCATTATAATTCCTCATAATTACGAATTAATCGTAATGGAGAAATACTTCCCCCACCCCATAGACTCGAATTTCTGGCAAAAATACTTGTCTTTTGCCATGTCAGAAGAATACGAAATTTGTTATGGTCATGCTTTAGGATTTCCTTGAATATGAAATGCAGCATCACACCAAAGGTTAGAAGAAAAATATTGCCTGCCATAATGAACAATATCATCGTTCCTATCCCATTTAATCCCATAGCTTCCACCGTCACACCTGCAATCATGGCAGGGCGTGTGCAAGCAAGAAATAGCGTATCTTCTGTTAGCTTTTCGTGCTCTTTCATGGCTTTGAAAGGCAAAGTTTAATTAGGAAAGCATTGATACGATTTGCGATGCACCCATAACAATGCCGATGCCAACACAAACAAAAAAAGCTTTACGCATTTCAACATAACCAGCAATCCAGGCAAGCCCAATACCAGCAACCGCAATCGTTGCAATCGATCTTGCAATGTTTCCTGTTAAAGCTTCAATTATTTTTTGAAGAGCAGTTTCAACTTTTCCGAAGCCGCCATCAGCAAATGCTGGTTCACTCAGTACAATGAAGGCAATAAACAGCATCAATGCTGTTGTTAACCATTTCTTTTGTGTATTGGATAAAAGACCTTTTTCTAAGGTTTGTTCACGACTGAACGAATGATTCATGTTTTTCATGAAAATTCCCCCGCTTTATGTTTAAGTTAATCATAAAATTAATAATTAAAATATTAATCGGGAATCATATAAATGAAAAAAATAAATTTTTCTATCTATAAATTAACAATATTTAATCTTTTCTCAGTTAATGAACAATAAAATATAGTAATATTCAAAATGATACTTTTAAAATGTTTTCGATCAGTGCTTAAATATCTTATCTTAACGTCTATTATTATTTTTGCTGTAATCTTTTATTTGAATCAGCATACTGAAAAATTTATGCAATCTTCTTTTTTTAAAGGACCAGAAAAAACAATAGAAACCACTGTTCAAAATCCAAAGTTAAAATTGACCGATTACAAAAACCAACACGATGTAAACCAAAACGATGTGGCTTTGCACCCAGAACCATTCGCATCACAATTTTATGAAGAAAATGTACTGGTCTATTCCGGTGCTATACAGGTAACGAGTGGTGTTACCTTTAAAATGATCACGCTCGTAGATGAGGGATGGAGAAAAAAGATCGTCCGCAATATTCGACTATATGGTGTGGAATCCTGTGAAACACGACAGTTTGCCTCACGCAATGGAATTAAGTGGCCATGTGGTGCTTTCGTCACCGCGTGGCTTGTCTCAAAAACAATTGATAAAAATGTTACGTGTCGCCAAGCACGTGTCATTCAACAGGTTCATTATGCACAATGTTTTGTGGATGGGGTTGATCTTGCAC
>NZ_JBHIQG010000264.1:0-1364 GCF_042196425.1 Bartonella sp. AD328YNZD
TCATCCATATCTTTTTAAAAGTCTTGCTTTTTCACGTCCCCAATCGCGTTTTTTTTCCGTTTCGCGCTTATCATGAAGCTTTTTCCCTCGCGCTAGAGCGATCTCCAACTTAACGCGCCCTCGTTCATTAAAATAAAGTTTGAGAGGAACAAGTGTCATTCCTTCACGAGACGTTGCATTAAAAAAACGTGCCATCTCACGTTTTGAAAGTAATAATTTGCGCAAACGTCGTGGTTCATGATTAAAACGATTAGCCTGCGTATATTCAGGAATATAGCTGTTTACTAACCATAATTCCCCATTCTCAAAACTCGCATAGCTTTCAGCAATATTAGCATGATTGGAACGTAAGGACTTCACTTCCGCTCCCTGAAGGACAAGACCAGCCTCGAGATTATTAAGGATTTCAAAATTAAAACGTGCTTTACGATTGTCAGCAATTATTTTCCGTACGGGCGCGTTCTTTTTTTTATTCATGACTTTTTCAATATCATTTTATGCTTTTAAAAGACCAGCATGGCTGAGGGCTACATCAATAACCTTCTTTGTGCTCTCTGTTAATGGAACAATCGGAGAACGTACAGTCTCACCACAAAGCCCCAATTTTGTAGCAGCATATTTAATCCCTGCTGGGCTAGGTTCAATAAACACAGCACGATTGAGAGGCATGAGGCGATCATTTAATTCTCGTGCTGTTTTATAATCACCACGAAAACACGCAGCTTGAAGCTCTGCACAAAGCTTTGGAGCAACATTCGAGGAAACCGAAATACACCCCATACCTCCATGTGCATTAAATCCTAACGCTGTACAATCATCACCGGAAAGCTGCATAAAATCCTTGCCACACTTTTCACGTTGCTCACTAACGCGCTCAATTCTGCTCGTCGCATCCTTAACACCAACGATATTTTTAAAATCTTGATAAAGATCTCTCATCGTTTCCACGGCCATATCGATAATAGAACGACCAGGGATATTATAAATTATAATCGGAATAGAAACAGCTTTGGCAATAGAAGAAAAATGCTTGTATAAACCAGATTGATTTGGTTTGTTGTAATAAGGAGTGACAACCAAAACTGCATCTGCACCAGCCTTTTCTGCATATTGTGCAAGCTCTATAGCCTCACTTGTGCTATTTGATCCCGCTCCCGCAATAACAGGAACACGCTTTGCGACCTGCTTGACACACAATTCTATAATTCGCCTATGTTCTTCATGACTTAAAGTTGCTGATTCACCTGTTGTCCCAACAGGGCTTACACCATTAATCCCTTGTGTAATCTGCCATTCAACAAAATCACAAAATGCCTTCTCATCAATTGCGCCCTTGTTATCAAACGGGGTGATAAGCGCAGTTA
>NZ_JBHIQG010000264.1:1464-3377 GCF_042196425.1 Bartonella sp. AD328YNZD
AAGCTCAAGAACCTCTTCAACAGAGACACACGACATCGTACAATACCGTGACACTCAAACAACTAAAAGCTGGATTAGATGCCCTTGCAAATAACAATATTGCAAAAACAATAAATCTTCGTAATTCAATGGAAAAACATAGCCTTGATCGTTATATTTTGACATGGGCGCTAGGACTATCAAAGCAAAATAATATACCAAGCTCTGAAATATCTAATGCAATTAACATGCTAAAAGGATGGCCTGGTATAGAAACGATGCAACGCAATGCTGAACGTGCTTTTCTTAACGAAACCAATATCACACACGCCATTATCCAAAAATTTTCTCATCATCCCCCCCTTACAGCACAAGGCATGGCTCTCTTTGCTAAAGCACTCATTACAACGGGACAAATCACCCGTGCTCAACACATTATTGCACCATGGTGGCATAAAACACGGCTTAATGCACAAGAAGAAGTATTTGTTCTTAAAAATGCAAGTGCTGCCTTAAAACCTATTGATCATTTAAAACGCATGCAGTTTATGTTGTATGCACATCGTTTTGATTCAGCGGCACGCGTTGCAAAATTAGCCCATGCTCAATCTCTTTTTGATGCTTTTGTGGCGGTTGAAAAAAATGATCCTAGCGCAACACAAAAATTAAAAGCTTTAGAAAGAGTATGGAAAAAAGATCCTCTCTTCCAGTTTGCTCGAATGCGCCATCTGCGGCGAACAGAACAATATGATGCAGCCGCAACACTCATGATGAAAACATCACAAGATGCATTCCATCTTATGAACCCTCAATCATTGTGGAAAGAGCAACGCGCCCTTTCTCGTGAAATGCTTGATTTAAACAAACCCCAAATAGCTTATCAACTCGTTGCAAGGCACACCGGTATGACATCTGCATTAGCCGTCGATGCTGAATTTCACGCAGGATGGTATGCACTACGGTTTCTTCATAACCCTAAGTTGGCAATGCAACATTTTTCACGCATTCCTCAACTCTCCTCTTTACCTTTTGCTGCATCACGTGGATATTACTGGATGGGACGAACAGCAGAAACGCTAGGAGAACATAAAAATGCCCAGCTGTACTTTCATCGCGCCGCTCATTTTGGCGCAACGTATTATGGTCAATTAGCCGCTGCGCGACTCAACCAAAAAAAATTTAATATCTCTTTTCCTAAACCAACAATCGCTGAGCGACAACATTTTAGTGCACGAAAAGCGATCAAAGCAATTCAACGTCTTGAAGAAGCTGGATATGCTGAGTTTGCTAAAGTTTTTTATAGAGAACTCGGAAAAAAAATAGAAAGCCCCGGTGAATTAGCTCTTCTGGCTGTTATGGCAGAAAAAAATGGTGACTATTATACCAGCCTCAGAATCGGAAAAATGGCTGCTTTCCTAGGAAAAAATGTCGGAGCACTCTCTCATCCTCTGGGAGCTATACCAGACTCTGCTCATATTTCTGTAGAAGAAAAATCGCTTATCTATGCCATTGCACACAAAGAAAGCGAATTTAATCCAACAGCCATATCACAAGCAGGTGCACAAGGGATACTCCAATTGCTTCCTACAACTGCAGAAGCACTAGCAAAAAAATACTCAATCGCATGGTCTCCTAAAAGATTTAGCAGTGATGCGCGTTATAATGTGACATTAGGCACCCATTTTCTCAATGAACAATTGGAACGTTTTAATGGATCCTATATACTAACTCTTATTGGCTATAATGCAGGCCCCCGCCGTGTCAATGAATGGATCAAGCGCTATGGCGATCCTCGAGGACAACCTCTCGATAACGTCATCGATTGGATTGAACGTATCCCTTATACAGAAACACGGAATTACGTGATGTGTGTCATGGAAAATTACGGTGTTTACAAAGCGAGACTCACTGGGAAAATAGATATAAAAACCGAC
>NZ_JBHIQG010000265.1:0-3364 GCF_042196425.1 Bartonella sp. AD328YNZD
TTTGTGACCATTATGAGGGCGTTGCACAAGGACGAGAAGGGCAAAATTTAGAATGGGTTTTTATTAATGATCTTGATAAATACCCTATGCCTGATGCTGATAAACCATTGGTTCAGGTATTGAAAAATCACCTTCTTTGATGTGTTATAAGCAGGGAATATTGTTTAAATATAAACCAATATATTGAGTTATAATGATAATATAATTTTTATGTTGCATGGGGAAGTCCAGAGTCGTAAAAAATTTTCTCATTTCAAAACTGTCTTATTTTAAATTAATCAAAATCATTCTTTTTCATGTTCCAAGCGGGGCGGGGCATGTTAAAATTATTTAAGAAAGAAATAAAATACGTGCTGAAAGAACACTCTCTACTAGCCAAGGGTTATCGCAACATTGAGAATTAGCAAAGTATATAATGATGCCTTTGCACGCTTTATAAGCATAAAAATGGTGGTAGATAATGGATTTATACTTTTCGCGATTATCATTGAGAGATTGTCTTAGATGCACTGAGAGATATTAGGAGTATTTATTTCATAAGATATCAATAATAGAAAAAATTCAAAAAATGCTTTAAAAAAGAACGCTTTGTGTTTATTATTGGAGATTGTTTTACATGACCAAAATCCTAATTATCATATGTAATACATATATTATATAATAACGTATTGTTTTGTAATCATAAGTTTTATTTTTCTTGATGTTATACGATTTCCCAATCAAAAAAATGTTCAATAACGTACGAATAAAAAGAGTGGTATGTAATTTAAAAAATAATTTTAAAAAAATAAAACATACGGTTAATGAATGATTAAATATAAAAGAAAACATGAAAATAAGACTTCTTAGAGAACTATATATCATACATATCTATGGTATGAGAGATGGAGAAAAAGCTACCTAGGTAAGTATATAAATAAGGAATATATTATTTTTGTATATTTAAAAAAACATAAAACTGAATAGAAAAGAAATAATAAATCTGCGTAGTAATCTTTATTTTCATTTTTTTATAATACGCTTATTTCTCTATTGACTTGTAATAAAGGTATTTGAAACAGTGAAATATGATAATATTAAGAACTCTTATTTAAGTTATGTAATACGATTTATAATTGACTATATGATATTTTAATGAAAGTTCTTCAGTAAGACGGTCGATTAGTTTTCTCAGTATTTAAAGATAGGCGAATATTGATAAAGATTTCTAAATGAGTATGAACTTTAAGAAAAGATCAAAAATGTTGCTTTTGATTAAGAGGAGCGCGTTCTTTACGTAATGTAGAGCGGCATTGTGCTGCGTATTCACGAGCTTGTTTAAAAGAGGCATTTCGCAATGCTCCAAAACCCGTTTCGTGCCGCACTAGTGAATGGTATAACGTTAAAGCTCCCATGGAAATATGGAAATAATGTAAAATCTATTGAGCATACTATCTTTACGCTTACGAAGGAGTAAGTTGGTCCCAATGTTATTATGATAGCTCTTGGCATTTGAGAACCTTCATAAGGGATATTTTTACTTATACATCAATTTTGCTTGTGATGAACAAGCAAGCGATTTTGATTGATTCAACATAAAAACCGATTTGAAATGAGAGAATTTTACGATATTTAGAATGCTTGACACAGAGTAAATAATGGATAATTATCCTTATAAATCAATCTATTGTATAATAAAAAACATTCAATTAATTTTTTATAGGAGGCATGTATTAAATTTCTTGAATTGGGCGACGTTTTGCAATGGGGTATTGATTTTTTTTAGCGATACGCGTAATTGCTTCTTCCAATGGCTCGATCATAACGTCCATAGAAAAACCATTAGCGTGAATAATATTTTCATGATCAATCATAATAGCCACATGACCTTTCCAAAAAATTAAATCACCTCGTTGAAGTTTATCAGTGTCTGTAAGAAGCTTGCCTACAGTTTCTTGCTGCATATCGGTGTCTCGTAAAACTATTTGATCGGTCATCATCATAGAGAGCTGAATGAGTCCCGAACAATCAATTCCAAAACCGCTGATACCACCCCAAAGATAAGGTGTACGGATAAAGGTTTCTGCAACTGTGACATAATCTTCATATACGCGTCCAATGGGGCTGAGATGGCTCGTAATGATTGCTGTTCCATTTTCAAGAATAGAATACGTTGTATCACGGACTTCAATTTCATCAACAACACTGACTTTGCTTCCCATAGATAAAGGGGAGCTTATCGGTCCACGTAAGTCAGCGTGTAAATATTTAAATGTGCGTGGTACTGAAACCACATGTGTTTGTTTTATGGTTGATGAACAAAGAACTTTTGTATCAATATAACCGACATAACCATCCTTGAGTGATTGCCCCCACGACATCATTTCCCCTTGTTCAAAAATGAGAAGCTCTTCTCCGAATAAGCATTCTGTTTGTCTTTCACTGTTTTTACTATTTTCTTTAAAAAGTCCGGCGACCGCGGTATTAACACGTCTTTTTTTACCTTGAACAAAGCGCTGAGCTGTAATTTCTGTTTCAAGACGTTGATCTGCTAGATCATCTCTGAATGCATAAAGCCTTGGGTCTTTAGAGATCATTTTTTTGCTTTCCATTTTTGGGCATCTCACCTTTAAGAAGACTCACGAAAACTGTCTTGGTAAGATTTTTATCTTCCAATAAAACCAAGAACACAGTGTAAGACCAATTATTCTTTAAGCTGCAAAATTGTCCATTTTTGTGGATATTTGTGTCAAAACTCATTTTTAAAAATATTATAAAGGGCACGGATAGTTTGTGCTGATCCACCAATAGGGTATCCTGGTTTTTCTTTTGGAACCCATCCATAAAGGTCAAAATGCGCAAAATGTTCAGTTTTTTCAACAAAAGAATTAAGAAATAAAGCAGCGATTATAGAGCCAGCAAAGCTATTTCCAGTTACATTGTTAAGGTCAGCAATTGGTGATGATAACATCTCTTGGTAAGGTTTCCAAAGGGGCATTTGCCAAAGAGGATCAAAAACAGCGTGAGCAGATTCAGAAATTTGTTGTGCCCATAGTGAATCATTACAATAAAATGCCGGAAGATCTGGTCCTAATGCTGTGCGTGCTGCTCCTGTTAAAGTAGCCATGCAAAGCATGAATTGTGGACTTTCTTCATCACCATAGGCGAGTGCATCGGCAAGGACAAGTCGCCCTTCAGCATCTGTATTACCTACTTCAACACTTAAACCTTTACGACTTTTGAGAATATCACCTGGTCGGTAAGCATTCGCAGAAATTGCATTTTCTACAGCTGGAATCAAAACGCGTAGACGGAAAGGCAATTTTGCATCCATGATAAGTTTAGCCAATCCCAAAACGTTTGCTCCACCCCCCATGTCTTTTTT
>NZ_JBHIQG010000266.1:0-3329 GCF_042196425.1 Bartonella sp. AD328YNZD
TACCTCCATCACTGTGCATAAGGAGTCCATAGATATACAAAAACCATCATACGCTATTTACCAATTCAAAATATTGCAACAGACTTTTAGCTCTCAAGATATCTCAAAGAAGCTTTTTAATTCCTTTTTAAAAGAGTTTTTATCCACACAAGCCTCCCACTTGTGGTATACAAGAAACTGATTTTGATTTTTTCACCATGGATAAATTTAAAATGAGAGGATTTTATAATTCTTAAGATTCTCATTCAATATAAAATGATAAATTATCATTATAAAACAATATACTAAAAAAGTTATATCCGTTTTTTCCTACAACAAAGCTTAACAATTACTTGTGTCTATTTTTTTGAAAAATGTTAGAAAGCTCAATACCCCTAAAGCCTTTTTAAATAAAAATAGACCTCTCATCTTCATTCAAATATTTTTTCTTTGTCACAGACTATCATCTTATCAGCCTTACACCTCATTTTCAGAAATCATACAAGTGGATAAATATCCTAAAATCCGTAGAATAAAAAAGCTTAAATCCTTTTAAATTTTTTATTTTCTCATATCAAATAAAAAAATAACCGGCATATAAAATGCGGTTAACGTGTTTTATTATAGTCAATACTGCTTTTGTCATTGTAGCGATTGATAATGCAATTAACTTGGACCAATACCCTTGATAGACTTTCTATCACTCCTGTAATGATTGCAACATTACCCTTATACTCCAATTGCTTACCTTTTGAGAGATAAATTTTGTTAATACCTTACAAATTGATTATCTCCTCGCACTTTTCAAGACTTCACGAAAAGCTCTTGCTCCTTAAAATAAAACCCAAAAGCGCGATTAAAAAAATAGCTAAAAATAAGCATTAGCAATGGAAGGACGAGAAATCGCTTTCGAGAGAGCCATAGCAACAGTTTCACCAGATTTTTGAGCCTGTTCACGACTCTGCCCACTTTTAGAAGCAAGCGCAATTACATCACGACGCAGCTGCGCAATAAACAACTCTTGCTGTTGAGGGGTCATTTTAGAAAGATGCTTGATGATATCTGGAAAAGATACGGATAATCTCTCTAATAACTCCTCCTCTGTTACATCAAGCTGCTGAGAAGACAAAGAAGAGTGACCGGGAAAAAACTGATAAACAACACCACTTTGAAAAGCAAAAAAGACAGCGCCAAAAATAAAAAACACAAATAAAATAAAAATAATACGATGCGAAAAAGATTCCATTATCTCTTACCTAAAGATCACAGAATACAAACATAGATTCCCTTTACGATTTCCCTTATAGCATTCAACAATGCCTCAATAAAGAAAAATCAAATTATTCAAAATAAATACGCTAACACTATCCGCCTAACAAGACATCCCCCTCTACATATTTACGTACTATAAGCGAAACAATAACAGATCTTACACTTCCCCCCTATAAAACCTTACACATCCCCTAAAACAATTATAAAAAGCCTGACTGAGGAAATCCTCAGTCAGGCCAGACAATCTAGGGGATCCACGCGGGGGGGGGGGGAGGAGGTTCCCCGATTGTCCTCTTACATCAACCACTAAGATAGCCGATGCAATATTCTTGCTATGGAATAAAATTCTTTAAACAACAAGAAATTCTTATCATCTTCTACGCAAAAAAACATAAAAGAATTATAAATTATTTAAAAATGTTTAAATTTAGGCAAAAAAAGTTCAAAATGACCCAATTTGAAGCAATTTTATTTCAAGAAGCATCAATTAGAATCTACGATCATTATAACTTTTAAATAGTTTCTTTCATAACTCTGATGATCATATTAAAAAACAGTAATTTCTACGTATCCACCCTATAAAAATTAAACTATGTAAAAGTAGAATCGCTTTTCCAACAGCAATCACCACAAAAAGAAAAACGTAGATTTTTAAAATCTTACACAAATAACCGTAAAAAATGGAAAACATCTTCTTGCAAGAAAGCTATGAATTATTCATATAAAACAATAAATTAGAGAAATAAAATCTTATCTATATTTATAAAAAATTTCTGTAAATGATCATTAAAATATTGTTACATCCTTCATGTAACAATCAATGAGGAACTTAAACAGCTTAATCTTATGAGAAAATGAGAACTCTGAAGGTATTTGTTTCGAATCACGCCCCATCGTCATTCCAAGTAACGATAAACCATTTTACAATAACCAACAGTCTCTAACTCATTTTAACATAACAAACCGAAATCAACGCAGACATTTTCTCTTAATCTCTATCATTTAAATGATCCCGTAAAGTAATACACACAGTAGTTTCTATGCTCAAAAATTTTTATAGTCTGTTCTTCTAACGTAAACAATTCATTGATTTACAATCAGAACTCATCATTTTACAATTTACATGAGAGATCTCAAAAACGTAAGGTTCCCTTATTTTCAATCTTCGTCTATTGAATTAATGAATAGCCATACTATCGCACATCACAAACAAGAAGAAGCATATGGATAAAAAACATAAAACGATGATGCCTACTTACAACTTTTACTTAAACTAAAGACGATGGTGCCCTATCAATTTTACGCTATACCCACGGACTGCGTCATAAGATGAGCGGCAAACATAAAAAGAAAGAAAATACTTTTGGCAAAAACAATGGACTTATTTAATAACCTTCATAACTTCTCATGATAAAGAGATACGAAACTTTAGTTTAATATCACGCTTTTTTTCCTACTTTCAGCCACAAACTATCCCTAGATCATCGCCGATCTTATTTTATGAATATAATACATTGTCTTACCCTTTTACTTTTTCGTCTTTTTAGAGCATCTTTTTGCACCCCTCACTAAAAGTTCCAAGGTACTCCTTATCTAAAAACCTGTTTTAAAGAGACATTTTAAGATCTATTGGGCACCACCATCTTTGACATTTATAAAGGTATGAGCCTTCACTATATTATATTGTGCGGCATTATATCATATTGCAGCCGCTCTCACATTTAGAAAATGTATGAAAGATGTATTTTCTTTTACAAACGGTATCATTAAGATAAATACCTTCTTTTGTAGCAGACAAACAGACTCTTTCGGATTCTGAAACAGGAAATTTGAAATGAGACAACATTCCTGTATTCAAACCTCTTATTGAGTTTAAAAAAATCAATGATCTTTTAAAATCAATATATTGGCTAATAAAATATAATATCAGGACACCTTAAATAATGATCCTCATAGGCTTAACTCTATAGAAGGTGTTTCATTATACAGCCTACACGCCGCTATAAAACACCAATACTCCCATATAAAAACATAATACAAATGTAAAAAACAATAGCTTATCAATGATTGAATAAAGT
>NZ_JBHIQG010000267.1:0-3295 GCF_042196425.1 Bartonella sp. AD328YNZD
AAAATGGTCGATGTTGACGCGTTTTACGGTGTGAAGAGCTTATCCAAGTGTTGTTTTGCCGCCCTTTGTTTTGTGTTATTTTGTCCGATGCTATTGTGGTTTTGAAACGTTTTTATTCCTGCGCGTGCTTGAAAAATACGTTGTTTTTGTGATGTCAAAAATTGTCGCTATAGTTGATCAAACTGCGGTAAAGCGTGTCGTTGTTCTCAGAGGTAAAAGATGAGGAGCTTCCCTGTTTTTGCTGTTCTTGCCGTTCGATCTCACGGCGAAACCAGTTGCGCCATGTGGCTTGCCAGTCTACTTTGAGAGCTTCTTTGCCGCTCTTGGCTTTCCAATAGTCGCGAAATTTTTTGGCTTGCCAAAGAGCTTGGCTTTCACTCAAGCCTTCTGAAACTGCCGCCTTGATGTCTGCTTGCCAATGCTCAGGAAGACGGTACCCTTTGGCAACTGAGGCTGTGGTTTTTTTGTTGGAAGAAGAAGGAATGGAGGAAGGAAGATTGCTGAGGGGAAGAGTGGTGGCGGATTTTGTCTTTTCCCCCGTGACAATTTGCGCGATAGGGGCGGGAGTGAACTCCGCTTGGGGAGCGTTTAAAGGGGAGGCGTTTTTTTGCTCCGCTTCTTCTTGTGGAGGAGAAGGGAGAGGTGAATCAAGAGCCGATAAGGGTGATGGATGATCGCTTTGTTCAAAACTCTCTTCGCAGGAAAAACAAGGTTCTGTCTCATCAAACAAAATTTTCTTTTCTAAAACACCGTAAGGTGTTTCCTTTTCTTCTGCCTTTTGAGCTTTTGAGCTTTGTGCAACATCTTTTGTACTTTCGTTAAGCAGTTGTTGCATCTCTACATTGATTTTCTTGCGTTTTTTTGCCGAAGAACGACCCGCAAAGGATTTTTGTTCAAGCAATTTTTCACGCTCTTGAAAAACATTTTCGCAACGCTTATTCCATAATCCATTGGCTAAATTTAAAATCTTACCCTCTTGGATGAGCATCTCTAAAACATTAACAAAAGTTCGCTTGTCACAACCACAAAGACGCGCTAAACGTTCTTTCGATATTTCTAAAGGTCGGCCACGGGCATACATTTCATTGAGAAGAATCGTATAGATTCCAATTTCGTGTGCGCGCATCCCACGTACACCTCCTAGAAAGTCATTTTGATACCAACAAACATATGGAAGCCTAGACGATTCATAATGAGGAGTTTCTTGTTGATTAGCGTGTTTCATACTGCAATCTACTTTCTTCTTTTTTATACATTTTTATTGATGATAAAAGCTCAAATAAGGATTTAACTTGTGTTGCTTTTGGCTCTGTTCGATGATGACGAGAGGCTTCTTTACGATGCTTATAAATGATTGGCTGTGCTTGAAGCGCATGCAAACTTACGATTTAAGATTGCGGTGATGGAAAAAATAAAGAATACCACACATTCTCAACGTACTTTCTTTTGGGCAGAAGCTTTGGAGGTGGTCTTTTATATCCGGTAGGGTGGTTAAAGTGTTTTTATGAGCTAAAAATAGAAAATTCCCCCTAAAAAGTAAAATTTGTTTCCTTAATTTTATCCTTTTTAGAGGATAATGCAAGCCCGTTTTATAAAAAGGACGTGTTTTTTTAAAAAGACGCGCTATATGGTGAAATTATGAATATCGATGGTTGGCGTCAAAGATTAAAGACCGCTTTGGAAAAAAGTGGGCGGTCAAAAAGATCTATCTCTCTCTCTGCCGGTAAAGGCGCGGGGTACCTTCATTCTATTCTTTCTGAAGGAAAAGAACCAACAATCGAATCTCTCTCGCGAATTTGTCACGAAATTAATATCAGTATGAATTATATTCTTTACGGGAAAGGGGCTAGCCCTGAAGATAAAGAATTTATAGAGCTTATTTCGAAACTCTCTCCGCAAGAGAGACAGGCGATTTTGACTCTTTTGCGGCGGCCAATTGACGAAGCTTCAAAATAACTTCTTTCTGTGCTTTTGTGTCAAGGCGACTCCAGTATTTTATTAATATTATGTCACTCATTTTATCTCTCCTGTGTGTTTATAATTGCAATTTTGTAAGAACAAATAGAGAACAACAAAGGGGCATGAGAGGAACAAAGAATAATAGATTTTTCTTTACATATGTCATTTGAACCCCGTAGATATTTAAAATATATCTTTTATGAAGGATAAAATGATTGACATCTCTCCTATAGAGGATATAAGACTAACGCTATATTTAGTCTTGTCAAGACAAGGCTATGCTTTATCAACTATCTAAAGGGGGAAATCATGAAAAATATTTCATTCGTTAAAGAGGATGAAATCATTGTCGTTTTATGCGAAGAGGAAAATCCTTGTACTTATGAAGGACCAATCGACGAAATCGAAGAGGTGCTCGAACTGATTGAAGAATATGAAACTGTTTATAGAGTTTTACGACTCGATCTGACAACTTCTTATGCTGAAGATGTTACGGAACAAATCGCTGATTTTTATGTCGAAAATCATGAAATAAATGAAGAAAATACACAATTGCAGCCCTTCATTTTGAATAGTGAAGCGTATCATGCTTTTTTAAATGAAAGAGCGGCGTGCGATTATGAAGATAATCTCTATGGCTCTTATGAAAAACAGCATCGTTTACGCCCATGTGATGTCTTGACAGATTATTGGTGGTAAACATGACAAGTTATCTCAAGACTTCTTATCGAGGGATTCCACTTTATTATGCTGGAAATATGCGAAATTTAATCAGACTCGAACCACAAAAACACGACGCTCTTCTTTTTATCTCACAAGAAGCGGCGCTGTCTATGGCAAAAAAATTGGCGGAAGAATATCTCCGCTATGATTTTTCCGTCGTGCAATAGCAGGGTTGAAAAAAGAAGCCGCAATGATGGGCCAAAGTGCTTTTTCATTGCGGTGACAATGGTGCGCGTTATGCTTTCGTCTAGGGAGGCCGCTGCTTGGGAGGGACTTAGCTGATATGGAAAAGGAGGGGATGAGAAACTTGTGGGGAGAACGAATGGGGGGGAGCTTGAAGCGTATGCAAGGCATATGCTGGAGGGGAGATATGAGGTGTGGAAAAGGGGGGCAGCCGTATAGCGTTGAGGAGATGTCAATCTTTAAAAAAAGCTTTGTGTAGGGGAAAGAGTAGAGTGTTGAGGGAGGGGGGAAAGCAGAGAGCTTTGAGCGCAGGGAGTGCAAAGAGCTTGGACATGAATGTGAAAGCATGCTGGGAAATGGGGGAAGGTGTTTGAGGGGGAAGAAGAGGAAGGCGCTATGGGGGCGCGGTTCTGACCGTTTTTGTGTTGAG
>NZ_JBHIQG010000268.1:0-3279 GCF_042196425.1 Bartonella sp. AD328YNZD
AAAGAAATTTTTAAAGGTACACTTCCTTCAACAATAATGAGAGAGTGTATCTTTAAATCAGTATTTTTCACTGTTGCGGAAAAAGCTGTTATGGTAAAAATATTCAACAAAATAACGGTAATAAAAGCATAAATACATTTCAGCATTCTAAGATTCCTTCCTCAGCAAAACGCTTATATAAGTCAAATCGAAGAGCATTGGTTATATGAGAAGATGAGGTAATATTAGGCACATAAATAGCCAAATTAAAGGAAAAATGCTTACAATCAAATGCAGTAAAACTCACCTGTGGGATAGGATTTTTTAAAACTCCTTCTGTCGCAGAAGCAATCTCTAATAAAATTTCAGCAACATGCTCTGGTGCAACCTTAGATGATACAGTAACTGGAATATCAATTCGTCCTACTTTATTACGTCTAGTCCAATTACTCACATTATTATTAATAAGGCTTGAATTGGGAATAATAATCGTCTTACGCTGAATTGTCTCAAGCTCCGTTGCACGCACACTAATACGCTTAACAACACCACCTACTGATCCAGATTCTATATAGTCTCCTATTTTAAATGGTCTTCCAACTAAAATAATAAGTCCAGAGACAAAGTTTTGGACAATATTCTGCAAACCAAAACCGATACCAAGTGAAAGTCCTCCAGCAATAAGAGCAAAATTTCTAAGATCCAAACCTGCCATTGACAATCCTATCAAAGCAGACACCACAACGCCACCATAACTTATAACTGTTTTGATAGAATTACGTACACCAGAATCAAATTCTCCATGATCCAACACCACATTATCTAACCAACCAATAAATCGGCGAATAAGAAACCAGCAGACACAAAAAGAAATAATTCCTGTTACAAGAGAAACCAAAGAAAGAGTAATATTTCCAATTTGAAAACCAGTAACCAATTGCCACAACACTACTTTCAAATCAGAATAGGAAAATCCAAACCGTACAGCAATGGGCATTGCACAAAATACCACAACAAACAAATTGAGAAAAACGCTCACAACAATTCCCAATTGGTTCATCGTTTTTTCTTCTAAATGAAACCTCTGCATCAAAAGATGACCAACTGTTGTTTTCATAAATTGACCTTTAGTTCCAAGTGCTTGAGCGCTTTGTATTCCTAAATACATGAGAACTAAAAATACTCCACCAATCATAATCTGCTGCATAATAAAACGTGCGAGACCAACATAACCTAAAAAATTCAACACAAGCAGCAATAATCCCAAACCAATAAGAGGAATGCGTATATAAAATGGCCAAAAATACGGTTCTTTTTTTTCTCCTTGAAAATTCCTACGTCTAAACTGCACAGGTACAAATGATATTATAAACAGTAATATCGCTACAAGAAAAACAGCAATAAAACTTTTAGCAATTGTCAAAGATAGAGGAGCTGAAATGATTTGATAAATACTATCAAGAACAGCATCAAATGCCAAAACACCTCCTAAAGAAGTGAGCAAAATCACCAATTGAAAAGCAGACGATGGTGCAATATTGAGAAGACGCACATGGGGCCTATTCGACGAGAAAAGAACAACCGCTAATCGATTGATTAAAAACACTAAAATAATTTGACAACCAATCATATCAAAAACTGTTGTAAGCTTACCTGGATCTAAGTTAAAACTACGAAATAAAAACAACACAAGATAAACACAAAGAATACAGATAAGTGAAGGTAAGAGAACTGAAATAAAGGCGATTAATAAGCGCTGTAAATACGATATTTCCTCATTAGACTTCGTAAAGTGGCAATACACATGAACAAGAACTTTATGACAAAAATATGAGAGACCAAACGTAATAAAAAGTGGAATTAAAAAGGAAAGAAATAGTTCTAATAACTTGAAATAAAATATAAAATTAAACCAAGAATCTAACAACAACAAAAAATCTGATGAAGCCTCTTTTGTTTTTTGGACAAGATGCTTAACCATCGGGATCGAAAACTCAAGCCTGTAGGTAAGTGTATGTTTAAAAAGCTCGCGAGATTGAGAGATAGAAAGTTCAGCTATTCTATTCGTCGCCAAAAAAACCGCTTCAAATTGAAGCATGATACTATTAATTTTAGCTTTTTGCTCTATCAAGTAAGAGTATTCTTTCACTGAACTGTTCAGTTTTTTTACGTCATGATAGAGCTCGGTTAATTGATCAAGAAGTGCATTAATTTCATTAAGAGGAGAACGCAAAACAAATGCTGCCTCAATAGCACGCTTACTGATATCTTGGGCCCGTAATCGCAGTTCTTCCAAAGCACGTTCATCTTCTGATTTTCTGTCAAAGTCTCTTTTTAAAGCTTTAGTATCTTCTTCAAGAGTCTTAATAATCAATTGTTGCTGTTGAATAATTTCATCAACTGAATAAGAAGCTATTGTTTGTTCGACAATTGTATTTTGGTCCTCCCTATTTCCCCATGCACCAGAATTTAAAGCAACGATAATCGCTAAAAGAAGGAAAAGTTTGTGGATATTTTTTTTACAAAACGAATACATATATACCTTAGATGCACAAAAAGGATTTTATCTTCTTCTTAGATATAGTACAAGGAAGATATTTTCAACTTTTGTAGAATAATCTTATAAAAGCTTTTCCTTATCCCATAATACTGATAATAAGAGAAAAGGAAATAGTAAGTTAAACTCAATAAGATTAAAGAAGGCACTCTAGCATGCTTTTTTTGTACCTATATTACAAAAAAGAAAATTTTCTTCCTTTGATAACTTGGATTTTTCTATCCAGTTTGGGTGTATTCTTGACAGATAACCTAGGAATGCGTGCTTACTTAATCAAACAATCACACACCAATAATATTATTAAAATGAATAAGTTTGATTTACAAAATAAGTGTGATCAATTAAATGTTACAACAACTGAAAACAAAAAAACTGCACCACTCCATACAGAATCTATTTTTATCAGGACCTTTCAAACAATCCTAACACTGGATTTCTTTTTAATAAAGATTCCAGCTATTGTCACACAACCTTGTAACTTTCAAACACAATATTTCTCAAATAAACGCGCTCCTCCCAATGAACACACCTAATCTTCTTCCTTGAATTATAAAAAGATTACCTTATTTTATTTGTGCTTTTAACTTTGAATAACTGTTAGATTGCCTATTAGCGGAATATATCATGCGTACACCTGGTTGGTTAACTACCCTTTATTGCTTTATCCTTTTAAGCAGCATTTATGTTGCCTTACCCAATTTATTTTCACACGAACAAGTTAACAACTCGAAATTTTTACCCAA
>NZ_JBHIQG010000269.1:0-3266 GCF_042196425.1 Bartonella sp. AD328YNZD
AAAGAAAAACCCGACAAAAAAATTTACAGCTCGAGAAATTGCTCAATGGATATTTGAGAATTATCCAGAAAAATGCCGCCAAAAACAAAAGCGTTCAACGGCAATAATCTCTCCCCTTCATAGTGATGCAGCTCTTATTCAGCAAATTGTTGCTGAAATAGGGTCTCTGCGCTCTCAATTACAAAAGCGTTATCCAGAAATTAAAACCACTGAAGGATGACTGCGGCAGTATTATTTTACTAAACAAACAGATAGCGCTGAAATTGATGCAGCAGAGGACAATGTAGATTATAGGCCAGAAGATGGCTCTGTTAAAGAGCATGATCTTTATCCGTTATTATCTAAATTTTTATGGACAGAACTTGCTGTTTACAGCAAACGCATTAATGAGAAATGTTCTCGTAATAAACATGGTGTGGGCGGCAATAAATGGCTTTATCCAGATCTCGTAGGGATGCAAGGTTTAAGCAGGGAATGGAATCGCGAAATCAAAGACTGTGTTTTGCAATATTTTGATAAAAAGACAAAGCTTTGGTCTTTTGAAGTTAAAATTCTCATTAATCGTTCAAATTTACGGAAAGCATTTTTTCAAACAGTTAGCAATTCTTCATGGGCTAATTTGAGCTATTTAGTTGCTAGTGAAATTGAAGGTATTGATACATTAAAAGAGCTTCGGATGCTTTCAAGTTTGCATGGAATTGGATTTATAAGACTTGATAAAGAAAATTCTTCCGAGAGTGAGATCATAATTCCAGCGAAGGAACGTAGTGATATTGATTGGGATACTGCTAATAGATTAGTGGTAGAAAATAAAGACTTTCTTGATTATATTAAACTCATTCGTCAATTTTATCAAACTGGCGAAATGCGTCCATTGGATTGGGATCATATGGATCCATGAGGGGTATTTTAAAAAAGGTTTTATTGTTTAAAAGCTCTTTTGTTCAGAGTGACAAAAAATTACTCTAACTATTTTATTTGATTGATTATATTGATTTATAATGATAATTGGTATTTTTTACTTAATGAGAAGTTTGAATATCGTAGCATTCAATCATTTTAAACTATCTTATATTGGTGTTAATCAATCAAGGTTGTTTTTTGTGCCTCTCACGAGAGGGGAGGTAAGGAGGGGGCAAGTGAAAGTTTTTTGAGTATTCTATTTTGTATGAGGGCGTGATCCCATTAAATACCTTAAACTCAATGATTATAATTCATTACACATTTGTATTGTAGAGAGTGAAATTAGACTTTGTTGCTTCTGTTTACATCAAGCATTAAAAATATTGCTTCCTCATATTGAAGTTTTTTTACAAAGCATTTATTCTACTATTCCCTCAGTTTCGATTGCTGTTCGTTCTGATTATTATTAAGTTCTTTGTTCTCTGTATTAAACATTTAAAAAGAAATATCAATTTTATAAAATATTCACATAGTTTACTTCATTTCTTGAAATGGATTTAAAAAATAAATTTCTATCATCTCTTATGCTCAAGAGAGTGTGTGTAACATAATATTCTATTTATTTTTCAATAATACCGCACGCCAAACGTGCACCCCCTCCGCCAAGCGGTAATGGTTTATCTGATTGATTATCAGCTCCTAAATGAATTATTAATGAGCGCCCTTTAACTTCAGAGATTGTTTTTAATCGTGGAGCAAGAACGCTCATTACGGCATTTCCTTGCTTATCAACATAAAGTGCCGGTAAATCACCAAGATGACCATTGACATTATAGGGTCCTAAGTGTTTCCCAGTATGCTCTGGATCATAATGTCCACCCGCGCTTCCACCTATTATGCCATCTTTTGTATCACATGAAGGATTTACATGTACATGAAAACCATGCATCCCTTCTGGTAAAGTAGATAAATTGGGTATGAAAATTAAACCGTATGTATTTTCTTCAATTTTAATGCTACCAATAGCCTTTTTAGAATTATTAGCTTCTAGTTTATAAATATTTACTTGTGTCGATATTGCTAACGCAGAGTTTTTATGAATTAAAAATGCCATAAAAACGAATAATGATAATAATATTTTTCTCATAAAATACCTTTATATTTAATTTAAATAATTTTAGCTATAAAAAATTATTAATTCAATATTATGCTTAATTGGATATATTTATAATTTACTAAAATTGATTTTTTAGAAAAATACTTCATAAATAAATATTACTTTTTAGAAATAGTAAATAAATTAAAGTATATTTCTAAACATATATCTCATTTTTTTATTTATAAAATTTATTTATAAATAATGTAGCTTTTATAGGTGGATAATTATATCTCACTTACATTTCTTCAAGAGATGCTTTTAAAAAATCTACTTTTTGAGATATAATAAGAAATTAAATAAGGAATTTTAATAAGTTAGCTATTATTTCATTTATAATATGATGATCTTTTCATCAAAAATGAGAACTTTTCTATTCATTGTGAAATTTATAAGAGAAAGGACTATTATGGTTCATATAACTCTCCCATAAAATACAGCATATACCGACACTCCCCCCCATTCCTAATCCTATCAGCGCTCCTATTATCATTCCAGCAGAAAGTGCTACCCCTATACCCATTGCAATAACTGGACCAAATCCTGGAAGAGCAATATAACCATAAGCTGCAAGAGCTGCTGCGATTGCTCCTGATAGGCTACCATTTAATACCCCGATGAAAGCAAATTCTTTAATGGAATGCCAGCAATTTTTGAAAAAATTTGTCTTATAATTATGAAAAGAAACAGAGCTGTAAGTTTTAAAATCAATCATATTTTTTTCTTTCATTTTGAATGGTAACGGTTCCTGAATAATCAATGGATACGAGAAAATGAGAGTTTTTAAATTTTATTAAAGCTCGCCAGATACCTTTGTCATCTAAACGTAATCGTTTAATATTCTCAAAACCATTTTGCATAAGACAGTTTTTAATTTGTGAGGCAGTAAATGAATTCTGACCTATTTTAGTGATATTTTGAGTAGAGGTATAGGTAAAGGTTTGACAATAAGGAAGGTGAAAAACGTCACTGATTGAAGTCGTGACTATCAACGAGACAGATACAATCATCATAATAAAAACACTTAATTTTAAAAAGTTATTTAGTTTCATCTTGTCACCTGCTGTTGAAACAACACTTTATTAACCTTTGTATTGCTAACAGGTTCCCAAGATGGTTTTATTTTTAATATTATACTTAATAACAAAAAGTTATAAAAATTTATTGATTAAATAAAAATATTTTTTATTATTTATTTTTATTATTA
>NZ_JBHIQG010000270.1:0-3264 GCF_042196425.1 Bartonella sp. AD328YNZD
GAAATTGTAAAAGTATCTCTTCATACACCGACATTGGAACTTGAAACCCATCATTGGCATGAATTGCCAGAAACTTTTCGCCAATTTGTTTCTCATTCATTGCGTTTAGAAGCGCGCATAACCTATTTGCGTGCTGGGTGGGAAACTGCGGCCTCCTGTACCTTAGAAGATGATAATCCAGTAGGAAAACAAATCGAATTGCTCAAAACAGCCTTTGGGCGTTCTTAGAGGTACTCCCCTTATTTTGCGCGAAGGGAAAATATCATCAGAACAAATAAAAAAAGAAATTGTAAAAGTGTCACTTCATACACCGACATTGGAATTTTTCCCTTTTATTGGCATGAATTGCCAGAAACTTTCCGCCAATTTATTTCTCATTCATTGCGTTTAGAAGCGTGCATAACCTATTTGCGTGCTGGGTGGGAAACTGCGGCCTCCTGTACCTTAGAAGATGATAATCCAGTGGAAAAATAAATCGAATTACTGAAAACAGCTTTTGGGCATTCTGAGAAAAATAGCTCCTTGCTTCTTTCTTGAGATATTTAGAACAGTATATCCATTTTTTACAACCAAAATTTCACAACGAAAACCAATCTAGAGTGCTTTTTTCTACCTAATTTCTATTTGAGCGTAGGAAATATCTTGAGTTTATAGCTGAGAGAGGGATAGGTATTGATTTCGAATTATGGCATGGAATAGGGTATGGTTGGTTTTGTGGGAAATTGACTTTTGTTGATTGCAGCTGGAACACTTTCTGTTGATCTATCGTGTGATTTTGTTTTGGCTCTGATAATGATCTGGCTCTAAGATAGAGCAGGGGCTTATACATCAATTTATTTATGGCTCTATAATTTATACCTATAAAGCTGCTGTAAAGTGTGTGTTAATGAGGATGATACACATTGTTACAGTTTTTGGGCTTCTTTTGTTTTGAATGGAAGTTATTTTCCCTCGTGTAAAATAAAATATCCAAAATAAAGTGCCATATAATGAATGTCCCATGGGTTCCCTGTGCCCCCATACAATGTTCCTCTCTATGCAATGTCATTGTGGTGTGATGAGTATATTCAAAAACACCTCTCAGTTCTTATTCACATTCGTTGAGCCTCTCTCATTTTTATGCTTGCAAAGGAAAAAGCCGGCACTATCATCATCTTTGCCAGTCCCCAATGTTGCAACAGCCTTTGAAACTTGAGACAATTCATTAGAGGCATTTTTAGTCCTGTCTTGTACAGTTTCACTCTATACGGCAATCCCACGTTTCATATGTAAGCGAATGGTTTTGATTGATTCAAGATAAACAGATTTGTAATGAGAAAATCTTAGGATATTCGGGATTCTTATGCAACATACAAAATAATTAATTATCTTTATAAATCAACGTGTTGCCTTGTTATGGTGGCGTCATGCTATAATGTAAAAAGTTTTCGTAAAGTGTGTACCATCCATTGCATAGCCTCTTTACACTTATGAATGTACAATCCAGAATTCTCTATTTGCTCGCTTGCGATGTTTAACCGTTATGGCATTGGATATGACCATAGAAAGGGAATTTTTATGCTTTAGAGGGTGTTTGCTTGTGATGTGTGAATGGTTTTGATTGATTTCAGTTATGCTTCATAAAGTATGTACCATAAAGATGCTGTTCGTTGCGTGTTATAATTGTATAAATTTGGAGGTATGATTATCTTTTTACTGGTTTTGTCTTGGGTTGCTGTTTTCTTTGTGGTCTTGTCTTTATTCACAAGGGGGAAAAGTGTATAGACTGTAGTTTATGGCAGAGACGATTCGTATTATAGGCATTGATCCCGGATTACGGCGTACAGGGTGGGGCGTTATCGATGTTGCAGGTAATCGTCTTCAGTTTATTGCAGCAGGGACGGTTTCTTCTAATGCACAGTGTGATCTGGCTTCTAGACTCTGTCAGATCCACAAAGGTCTTTCAGAGATTATGCATCAATTTATGCCCCATGAAGCCGCTGTAGAACATGTGTTTGTCAACAAAGATGCTACAGCAACTTTAAAACTTGGGCAAGCGCGTGCGATTGCGCTGCTGGTTCCTGCGCAAGCAAACCTTCCTGTTTTTGAATATGCCCCTAACAAAGTGAAAAAATCGGTTATTGGTGTTGGACATGGGGCTAAAGAACAAATCCATATGATGGTAAAAGTTCTCCTCCCACGGGCTGAATTTGATAGCAGTGATGCGGCTGATGCTCTTGCTCTTGCTCTTTGTCATAGTATGCATCGTAAGAGTATTGACCGATCTTATCAGGCAAGGATGGCGATATGATTGGGGTGGAAGCATGATTGGCACATTAAAGGGCACTCTTGAACATATCTTTGATGATCATATTCTTCTTGATGTTTATGGTGTGAGTTATGTTGTTTTTGTGTTGAATTGGTGTATGCATTATCAGAGTATTGACCAATCTTATCAGGCAAGGATGGCGATATGATTGGGGTGATAACATGATTGGTAAATTAAAGGGCACCCTTGAACATATCTTTGATGATCATATTCTTCTTGATGTTCATGGTGTGAGTTATGTTGTTTTTGTGTCAAATCGTCTGCGTCCTTCTTTACCCTCTGTTGGGGAGGCGTTAAGCCTTTTTATTGAAACGCATGTTCGTGAAGAAGCAATTCGCCTTTTTGGTTTTGCTACAAGAGCTGAACAGGAGTGGTTTTGTCTTCTACAAAATGTTCCTGGAGTAGGGGCAAAGGTTGCTTTGGCAATCTTGGGGACTTTATCGCCAGATGAACTTGCTCAGGCTATCGCTTTAAATGATGTTGCGATGATTAGTCGAGCGCCGGGCGTTGGTAAAAAAGTCAGTGAAAGGATTGTGGGTGAACTGAAAAGTAAAACACTTCCCTTTGAACAAGCTGTCAAAACTATTTCGGTTCCTCAGCGTGAGATAACCAATCAACCTGCGCATGATGCGCTTTCCGCATTGATGAAGCTAGGGTTTGAACGGGAGCAAGCAGCTCGCGCTCTTGCTCTTGCGATGAACGCTCTTGAGGGCGAAACTGTTTCTTCTGCCCTGCTGATCCGCCATAGTCTCAAATTGCTTTCTTCTCCTACTTAAAATTAAGGTAACAATGCATAAAGATGAAGATCAACGCCTTCTGGGTTCCGCCCCCCTTCCTAACGATCCAGATCGTTCCTTGAGGCCACAAGTTCTCGATGACTTTATTGGTCAAGAAGCGGCACGGGCTAATTTAAAAATATTTATTGAAGCAGCAAAAACACGGCAAGAAGCGCTGGA
>NZ_JBHIQG010000271.1:0-3245 GCF_042196425.1 Bartonella sp. AD328YNZD
ATACTCAGGAGAGAGTGAGTTGGTCAAGGAACATCGTTAAATTATATTTTTGATTTTCAACAACTCAATTTTGTGCATACAAATTATAACTGTCAGCACAATAAATTGTTTTATTTCAAATAATATTGTTTTTTTTAATCTTTCAGCATTGAAAAAATTGAATATTTTACGCTAAGTCATCATGCTCTTTAAAGAGCACTTTAATTAAGTGAATTTTTTATCTTCTGTCAATTGTTTCTCTTCACTCTTTTGAGTTTTTTAGGAGGGTATTAGGTATTGCGTTGGTGGATTCTTTTATACTTTATCTGTTAAGTGGTCAATTATTTTACCTCCTCTCTACGCTTTTAAAGACGAAGATTTCTTTCCGGTTTGTAAATGTCCAGATTTTATCGGCTTCTACTTAGAAATAATGTATTGATTTATAATGATAATCTAACTCTATTTATATTGGATAAGAGTCTCTACTATTATCAAATTCTTTTATTTGGAATTTGTCCTATGTTGAAATAATCAAAATCAATTGTTTGTACATCACAAGCAGAGTTGGTGTGTGGGTAAAAACTGTATAAGAAAGAAGGAAAAATGCTTCTCATAAACTGTCTCAAGTGCTTAAGGGTTTGTGTTGCAACATTGGGAGCTAGCAAAGTGTGTGATGATGCCGGTTTGCTTCTTTACGAGCGTAAAGATGGTGGTGCTCAATAGATTTTTTATTATTTCATGGGGACTTTATCGTTATACCATTCACGAGCAACATGTTTAAAATACCCCTAGATGAATAAAAACGACAAGCTGTATCATCTTTTGTATGCCATATCGTGAACCAGAATATTTATCTGTTTGTGTGCTCTTCAAAACGGAAATACTGCTTTATCTTAGAAGAATATAAAAGGAAAAACCAAACTCTTCTCTATCACCCAATTCAGTTATACGACTTTCAAAAGCGTCCATGATCATGTCTTTTAAATCATATCTTTCAAATAATAGAAATTACGCATTGCTGTACGCTTTTTTCTCACATTCTTCAATAGCGGGCAGATCTCTCTAGATCGCTCTAAATGAAATATACTTGTGTTGCTGATTTACGTGCTTGTTTTAAAGAAACATCTGGCTCCCAAACCCATGATGCCACCCGTGAATGGTATAAAGTAAGCTCCGTTGAGCGTTATCATCTTTATGTTTAATAGAAGAGCAATCCGGTATCATCCGTTATATCGACGAGCCTTCAATGTTTTACAGCTCTTGGTTATTTGAGAGCATTCATTAAGTGGGATTCTTTTTTAACGCGTTTTTATTCATATGGGCTCTTTCCTCTTTTGACATGTAAGAGTCATGCTTTTGTTTGATTCAAGATAAACAGATTTGAAATGAGAAAATCCTACAGTATTAGGGTTTCTTATTCACCGTGCAAAATAATTTATTATTATTAATCAATATGTTGTAATTAACTATAGATTATGGCTTACGGTTTTTTATAGAATGCTTTGCCGCCTTTGGAAAGATATTATCATAAAAAACACAATAAAGTCAATATGTTGAGCGTAATTATTTTATATGAATCCACTCAAGAATCCATCCTTTTATGCATGATTCATTTGACTATTTTTTATATAAGATTGGCATGTATGAATAGACCATAAAAAGCAGTTATCATTCATAACAGTTCATAAATCTTATGATACGTTTTTATCACAGCAGAAATCGCATTGTTTAAAAATTTAGTTGTTTGAAATCATCGATAACATAAATCGCTTACGTTTAAAGATCACATCTTGTTTTAAAGATTGGATTGTTAATCGCATAAAATAACAAATTAACGTTCGCCAAAATTGGCGAGCGCAAAATCTAAAGAGTGTTATAGCAATATTAGATCATTCTATAAGAGGGTAATCGTTCGAAACTGTTATAAGGTAAATTGTATCAAAAGATACGCATTTATAGAAAATACAGATCATATAATTTTCCCCAAAATTGGGGAAAACCTTTAAAATGGCATTAAAGAAATTAACTGTTTGAAGCAGTCATAAGCTTATAGGTTTAATTCATAAAGATTGCATAAAAGGATTTAAAGACAAGATTGATTTTATAACCACGGTATTTTTTTACCGAGGTAGGAAATAAATAGATAATGAAATTCAAAGCGTTATATCTTATGAAATCAAAAGCCTTTTAATGAATAGATTGCAGGCTAGTTTTTAAGAACGGAACTATTCGCTTCCACAAAAAATGGAAGCAAATAATGCCATGGCAGTAGAATTACTATCTACTTTAGACTTGATACTAAGAAACGTTTTAAAAGTTATAGTTTAAAAATTCGAAACCAAATGGGGTTCCCTCAATTTGAGGGCATCTATTTTAGACAAAGATAAGCAAGTAAAATTCAAAACCATTGTAACATGCATAAGGCATGAGATTTTTCTAAATTTTTAGAAAAAAGCTATAATGTTAAAGAATGCTCTATTCTAAAGTTAACGCTTCCAAAATTGGATTGGTTGATTTTACTAGCCAAATATAGAGCGATTAATTTGCAAAGAAGTTTTGTTAAAAATACGTTTATTATGAGAGCCTCTCTAAGTGAACGTTTGAAACGGATGTTTATAACAGTTTTTAAAGCCTTGCGTTTGATAAAAGCGGTTGTTTATTGTCTTATGAGAGTTTGTTTTAAAAACCAACGTTTGCAACTGTAAAAAACGGGTTTTGTTAAATCTATCAAGCGTTTTGATTTGTTTGATAGGTTTGATTTTAGACAATGCGTTATTTGAATTCACTCAACTCAATTTTAAAGTCAGTATATTGAAACATTTTAAAAGAAGCATTTTGATCATGTGCTTTATTTCAAATGCCCCCCTCACAAAGGAGGAGTTATGATTAATATGTTTGAGAGAAATGAAAAGCGTTTATAGGCTTTCTCATTCAAATGAGTGATTAAAGATCATACGCATTATTTACATTCCTTTTGATAAGTTTTCATATCTCTAATAGAGCGCTTGCAATATGATACGTTTTGTATATATGCATTCATTGCTCCATTGTGGATGATTATTTTTCTATCATTATAATCGTTATTTGAAAGCCGCGTCATATCACTTGACACGGCTTTTTTTGCATTCTTCTATAATGCGTTTATAGCCATCAAGAAGGCACCCCCATGTCTATTTTTATTCTGTTTCATCAACAATCTTGACAAGGTTATCGCTTTCATAAACCTCATAATTTATAGGAACTTCCTTTACTTTGCTTTTCTTGGT
>NZ_JBHIQG010000272.1:0-3232 GCF_042196425.1 Bartonella sp. AD328YNZD
AAGCTAACACGACAAATTACCGGTGTGGCTGCGGGTAGTGAAGATACTGATGCAGTGAATGTTGCACAGTTAAAAGCTTTGCGAGATTTGGCATCAGGAGTTTGGAAACTCTCTGCTAACAATACCGATCCTACAGACGTGAATCCAGGTAGTACAATAGATTTTTCAGTGAAAAATAGTGAAGTAGGAAAAGATAACTTAAAAATTGCAAAAAATACTGCAGAAAATAAGCATAAAATTGAATTTACTTTGAGTGATACTCTCAAACTTACAAGCGTCACTACAGGTCAAAGCTCTATGAGTAATGAGGGCTTTAAGTTTATTGATGGTAATGGACCAAGCATAACTTTAAATGGTATTCATGCTGGTGATAAAAAAATTACAGGAGTAGCTAAGGGGAAAGAAGAAACCGATGCCGTTAACAAAGGTCAGCTTGATGAAAACATAACCACTCTTTCTAAAAATATTGAAGACGTGCGTTCTGTGGCAGTTCTTTATGATGAGGAAGAAGATTTAGAGGATGTTAATCTGCCTGCGAGATCAGTGCGTAAAGTTAATAAGAAGAGTGTGACTTTTGGTGATCCAGAAACAAGCACTGTTGCTTTGCATAATGTTGGAAAAGGTAAAATTACCAATGAATCACATGATGGCATAAATGGTTCTCAGCTTTTTGAAACAAATGATAAGATTTCTACTTATTTAGGCGGTGGTGCTGGTTATAAAGATGGAAAATGGAGTGCTCCTACATTCACGGTTAAAACCTTTGATACTGATGGAGAGGCAAGAGAAGAGACTTATCAGAATGTAGCGGCTGCGTTTGAAGGTGTTAATACAGCTCTCACGACTGTTCAGAATAAAATTAACAATGCGATTATTAATGTAAAAGGTGATAGCCTTGTTAAGTGGAATGAAGAGGCAAAGTTAATCAAGATAGGGGAAGAAAAAGAAGGCACTAAAATCGATATTACAAATAAGGATGGTCATAATCGGATTCTTTCTGGAGTTGCTGCAGGTACTTCAGATACTGACGCTGTAAATTTCTCACAACTAAAGACAATTAAAGAACAAGTAGAAGCCAGTAGCTTTGTGAAACAGGATGCTGAAACGAAACACATCACTATTGGTAAAGACACGGATGGTGACAAAATCGATATTGCCAACAACGAAAATGAAAAGCGTACTCTTACTGGTATAAAGGGTGGAGTGCTCTCAGCAGATTCAAATGAAGCAGTCATTGGTTCGCAGCTTTTTGAGACAAATGATAAGGTTGCGACCTATTTCGGCGGGGGCGCTAAATATGAGAATGGCCAATGGATAGCTCCTAAGTTTACGGTTACGACAGTTAAGAATGATGGCAACTCTGAAGAGAAGCAATACAATACTGTTGCGGAAGCTTTGGCAGGAGTTGGAAGTTCTATCACGAATGTTAAAAATGATATCACAAAGAAAATTAACAATGAAATTGCCAATGTGAAAGGTGATAGCTTTGTTAAGTGGGATGAAGATAAGCAACTAATCGAGATTGGCGCAGAAAAGTACGGTAATAAAATCACTATTTCCGATAATGATGGTAAGAGTCGAACTCTTTCTGGTGTGAAAGAAGCAGAACAGGACAATGATGCTGTTAACAAAGGCCAGTTAGATAAAGGTTTAAAGCAGTTGTCTGAGAGTCTTCAGTCAGATGAATCGGCTGTTATTCATTATGATAAAAAGGAAAAGGGTGAAACTGATTATACGAATATAACTTTAGGAAAAGGTAAGGGTTCTACCTCTGTTGGTCTTCACAATGTCGCTGATGGTATGATTTCTGAGAGTTCACATGATGCAGTCACGGGTGGTCAGATCAATACAATTGGTGAGGATATTGCTAAGTTCTTAGGTGGAGAATCCTCCTTTAAAGATGGCGCTCTTACACAGCCAACCTATAAATTATCCGAGGTTTCTGAAGAAGGTAAGATAAAAGATAAATCGTATACTGGTGTTGGCACGGCTTTTTCAGGTCTTGATGAAAATATCAAGCATGTAAGTCAGCGCATTAAAGAAGTATCAGAAGGCATTGCACAGGATTCTTTAAATTGGAGTAGTGCTGAGGGTGCGTTTTTAGCACAGCATGGGGAGAAAAAGGGAACAAAAACGAATAGCAAGATTAAGTTTCTTGCAAATGGAGAGGTTTCTGAAATCTCAAGTGATGCGGTAAATGGTTCCCAGCTTCACAGCTTAGGTAGCAGTGTTGCGCAGTACTTTGGTGGCGGTGCTGAATATAAGGATGGCGCATGGAGTGCTCCAAATTTCAAGGTTAAAACAGTTAAGGACAATGGTGGATCTGAAGAGCAAGAGTATAAAAATGTAGCGGAAGCTTTTGAAGGAGTTGGTACTTCTTTCGCGAATTTTCAAAATAAAATTACTAATGAGATTACCAACCAAATTAATCACCTTCAATCAGATGACTCAGCTGTTGTGCATTACGATAAAAAGGATAAAGATGAGATTGATTATACGAGTGTGACTTTAGGTAAAGGTAAGAATTCTACTCCTGTTGGTTTGCATAATGTTGCCGATGGTGTGATGTCTGAGAGTTCACATGATGCAATCAATGGTTCGCAGCTTTTTGCTACGAATAAGAAGGTTATAAATGTTACTGATAATCTATCAAAAGTTGCTGAAAATACATCGAAATATTTTGGTGGTAGTACAGATGTACTCGAAGGTATAGAACCAGCTTTCCTTATTCAGGGGAAAACGCATCATAATGTTTTTGACGCGTTTACTGCTATCAATACTTCTATCACAAATATTGATAATAAGATTTCTAAAGATATTGATACAGTAACTGCAACAGCAGTTCTCTACGATAAAGATGAAAATGGCAATGTTAATTATGGTAGTGTGACTTTAGGTAGCGGTAAGAGCAATGGGCCAGTTGCTCTCCTGAATGTTAAGGATGGTGCAATTTCCCAGGATTCTCATGATGCAATCAATGGTAGCCAGATTAATAAAATATCAGGAGATATTGCAAATTACTTTGGTGGGGATGCAGCATTTCAGGATGGTGCTTTTGTAGGCCCTAGATATAATCTATCTCAAGTGTCTGCAGATGGTAACGTAGAACAGAAAACCTTTGAAAATGTTGGTGATGCTTTGACGGGGCTTGATGTGAATGTCAAAAGTGTGAATCAGCGCTTAACGAATGTATCCAATGAGTTTAATCAGAAAATTGAAGGTATCACGAAAG
>NZ_JBHIQG010000273.1:0-3231 GCF_042196425.1 Bartonella sp. AD328YNZD
TACGACCCTCACGTAAAACAGCACACCATTGTGTGCAGTTTCACGGGTTTGTTTTAAAGAAACATTTCTTAAGGCACTCAGATCCATTTCATGGCGCAGACCATGAATGGTATAACGATAAAGCCATTGAACACCTCTATCTTTACGTTTGTGAAGAAGCAAGCCGGTGCACCATTACACACTTTACCAGCTCATGAGTGTTGCGATAGCCCTTGGCACTAGAGAGGTTTCATAAGAGCCATTTTTAATTCTTTCTTGTACGGTTTTTTCACATGGACTATCCGCTTGTAGTGTGCAAGCAAGTGATTTTGATTGCTTCAAGATACACAGATTTGTAATGAGAGAATTGTACGGTATTCAGGACTCTCATTCAACATACAAAACAGTGAACTATCATTATAAATCAATGTATTGCACGTTTGTGAAGAAGCAAGCCGGTGCACCATTACACACTTTACCAGCTCATGAGTGTTGCGATAGCCCTTGGCACTAGAGAGGGTTCATAAGAACCATTTTTAGTTCTTTCTTGTACGGTTTTTTCCACATGGACTCCCCCCCGCTTGTGACGTGCAAGCAAGTGATTTTGATTGCTTCAAGATAAGCAAGTTTGAAATGAGAGAACTGTACGATATTCAGGGTTCTAATTCAAGTTGAATAACGATAAATTATCTATATAAATCAATACTTTGTTCTTATGCTAAAGGTGAAGTGGATGTCATAAAATTTGGTAGCCATATCCTTGCAAACATTGATGTCAAAAAAATCAGAAAAAATATAGGGTTATAGATATCATTTTCGGCATGTTTTGGTTTTTCTGTAAGGCGCATTCGTGATTGGAAACAGGGACGATATTCTATAGATACTTTTTCTCGTTTGTTACTTTCAATCATTGAAAATGAACCTGAAGCGATCAATTGTGCTCTTAAAAAATCTCTATTGGCATAAGAGGGGGAGGGTATCGTTTTTTTTAAAAAGCATCACGGCGCTTGAAAGGGTCGTAATAAATTTCTGTTACACGAAATTTTCCTTCTAAACGTTTACATTGGATGATGACATCTATCATCGAGATTAATAAGCCGCGGATATCGTCGCGTGCTAAATTACCACCCCCGTCACTTTCTTTGACTAAAAGGGTCATTTGTTCAAAGGCGGCGAGTGCTGTTGAGGCATGGACGGTGGTGATAGAACCTGGGTGACCGGAATTGACATTACGGATATAGTAAAAGGCTGTACCATCACGCAGCTCTTGCAAAAGAATTCTGTCGGGGCGCATACGCAATCCAGATTCAAGCAGTTCTTTTGCTCCAGCTTTTGCTAAGCCTTGATTATCTTTTGAATAAAAGAGCTGCACTTTGTTTGTGTGTGGAACGACAAGCTCGGGCGTGTCTTCTATGGTGAGAATGCGTTCATATTCAGGGATTTTTGCAATTAAAGCTTTGGAGAGGGTTGTTTTACCAGAACCGGTTTTTCCAGAGATTAAGATATTTTGTTGTGTAACAACAGCGCGTTCTAAAAATGTACAAAAGTCTTTGGCGATAAAGAGATCTGTTAGCTCTTTTTCTGTATCAGAGAGTTCACTTGCCCGTTTTGTCATTTGTTCAAGGGGGGTAAAACTAACGTTTCTGGTGACAGAAAATAGCTGGTTTTCGTGTAGACTTTCAAGAGAAAAAGTGCGTGATGAAGGTTTACGAATTGTCATGCTCATGGTGTTGGGGGCAACAGCAGGGGGCATGACAATTTGTATGCGTTCGTTATTGGGCAGTGTTGCGGAAAGAACGGGATTTTCTACACTAATTTTTTGTGTTGTGTAGGCAGCAACAACTTTCGCAATCCCTTCTAGTTCGCTGTAGGTTAGCTCTTTTAAGATGTGGGTTTGCCAACCATTTGGACCCTCAACAATCACTTCGCCTGGGCGATTGACAACAATCTCAAATAAATTCTCATCATTGAGGAAGTCATCTAAGATTTTTAATTTTGTTAAAACGATAGAGGCTCGTTCTATGTTTTTTGCTGTTGGCATAATATACTCTGAACGTGAGAATTAAAAAAAGGAATAGCCTGGCGTAGAACGCGAGAAAGCGTTTCTCTTTTTTCTTGTGATGGTTAATTTATAAACAGAGGAAAAATCGAGATCTTTTGCTACGAAAATGTTGACCAGTTCGCCTTGAAATTTTTCTAAGGTAGGAGGGATATTGATTTGATTTTCAAGGGCAATACTGGCGGCTTCTTTTCCAGTGTTGTTTGCGCCTTCAAAACCGCCGCCTCCAGAGTTGTTTGAACCTCCTTTATTGGAATTGCCTACTATTTTATTTGTTAAAACTGTTGTGGCACCATCAATAACGGTCAACAAAAGGGAAGAGCCAAAGCGTTCCCACCAATGGGTGTTGATGTTGCCATCAAAACCAGCTCTTCCTAAACTGTCTGTTGCGGGTGAGGCAAGGTCGATGATGACACCGGTTGGAGTTTTTGCTCTTGTCCAGAGAACAAAGAGGCGGGATTGACCTTGTTTTATCCCTCCGCGGTATTCGCCAATCACTTGAGTTCCTTTATCAAGTAAAACAACGCGACCATTGTCGGAGAGGATATCACGGTTAATAATGCAGCTTGCAAAGCCTGGTTGCTCACTGTTTAATGCCGTTTCTAAGATACAGGGAATAGAGGTTCCCATGGCGATGATAAAGTTTCTATTGCCGATGAGTTTTGCTTTTGCTTTTGCTTCTTCTGTTTTGGTAGGCTTTAATAGGGTCGCAAAATTTTGTGTGTCTTGAAGGGCAGAGGAATTTTTCATATTGGCGAGATTTTCAAGGGTATTGAATTTTTCAAAGGGATTGAGAGTCGTGTTGACAATGTCTTTTAATTGAGACCTAGAGCCTTTGGCAAAAGCAAGAACGGGGGCGCGTCTTGCGGCATCAAGTAAGGGATCATCTTTTTTCGGTTCTTGTGCGAGTGGTTGTGGGGGTGGTAAGGTTATTGGCGCTATGTTTGCACGCGGGTCAGAGGGGACGAGCTCTAAAGGGGCGAGGGAATTGTGAAAGCTTTGTTCTTGTTTTTTATGAGCTTTTGCGGTGTCTTTTTGTTCTGTGGGGGTGGATAAGATGTTCCAGAGGACATAGCCGCAGATTCCTATACAAGCTATTGCGACAACTATTTTTTTGCCGGCGGTTTTGGCGCTATTGTTTTTGCCATCTCCAATAGATCCTCGATCTTCGATGATTGATTTATCACTCATGT
>NZ_JBHIQG010000274.1:0-3227 GCF_042196425.1 Bartonella sp. AD328YNZD
CCTTTATTTAAATTATCATATGGGACATGGTGCTTATGCGCGTAGTGGCGGGCATGTCACTGTTGCACTTTCACAGGCAGCACAGCGCATGGCGAGAATATCGAAGCTCTATGAACAGCAATTAAAGAGATGTGGGTGGCGTTAGGGAGGATTTTGAAAATCTCAATCAGAGAATTGATGTGGTGAAATTATTCGAAAGAAAAAACCCTTATGATATGATAAAATAGTGTCGTTTTTCCGATCGTTCAATGAAATAAATTGTTTCTTTAGAATAAACTCAAGCGACAGAAAGCTTTTGCAATACACAATGTGTTTGAAGATACTCTCGACATTTTTACCTCCTTTGTTTAAAAAATTTACAATGGAAATTATCTTCTATTTAGCGCTGGCATTTCGCATTGGGCTAAGTACCAGAGATTATGAAAATTTTAAAATATAATATCATTTTTATTTTCATTATGCGTATTACTGGCTGATTATTACATGAATATTTTCTTTACTAAGCGTATAAAATAGCAATTAAAACAAATGCAATTCGGGCATTATAAAAAGGGTAAAATATTCGATATAAAAAAACGAGAAATGCATTAAACGAAAAAACGTTATTTTGTATAAAGAGGGCAATACAGTCTTCAAAAGAACTAAGTGTATTTAGTATTGTATGAAATAAAACATACTCGTCCATCCAGTCCATCTTAATTGAAAGAAGTTATCTTATTGTATTGTAAAAACACTCCCGTTTATAGGATGATAAGGTATATGCAACTTTACACACAATGAATACTCAGGGTAGGGAGTATTCAGAGAAAGATTTGTAGCGCCTATGAAGTAACAAGTCAGCCTCCAATGCTGTGATAGCTTTTGCATTTGAGAATATTTATGAGAAGCATTTTAATTCTTTTTCTTAAATGGTTTAAGCATATTGATTTATAAAGATAATATATCGTTATTTATATTAAAGTAAGAATCTCGAATGGCGTAGGGTTTTATCGTTTCAGATCTCTTGAGGTTGAATCAATAAAACCATTGGCTTGCACATAACAAGCACAATGGGCATGTGGATAAGAACTGTGAAAGAAAAGACTAAAAATGTTTTTTATGAACATACATTCTCAAATATAAGAATTTTTGCAACATTAGGGATTGAAAAGTATAATGATGGTACTGCTTTACTCCTACATCTCAAACATCGTTTGTGATGTGTAAGGAAGGAATCCAATTGATTCAATGCGTTATGGCTTATGGTGAGAGAAGTTTATTTTGTTTAGAGTTATCACTTAATAATATAAATAACTTATAATGATAACAATACGTTATTTAAGATTTAACATGCTTCAGTATTGAGTTGGTGAATGCTACTCAAGGGGATAATTTTTTAAATTGCTAGGACATCTGATAAGACTAAAAATATTCAACAAAAGTCCTGCTTCGCAATAATTGGAAAATATATCTTAGTCTTCTATTCCCAAATCTTTGTTTAGGAACTTCTTACCTTTTAAAAGGATATCGATAATTAACAGATTATGATTTTGTGGTGAAGAAGGATTCAAATTTTGTCCTTTGAAAATATAAGGTGTCAGTTAAATAGCCCCTTTTTTATTTCTATATAAAGCATAAAAAATGATCTCTTTCCATTGTTATGTAAAGTAAAACTTTACAATCCAACAAATGATTAGAAACGCATAATGATAGCATTAAAGCAAGGAACGCGCTACTGGATCAATGGTTACAGAGCACATAAACCTTTTAAATTGATGCACACATCTTTTATTATAATTAATTCCCTTGATAGAACAGTTAGCCCTTTTGGTGGAGCTAAGCGGGATCGAACCGCTGACCTCTTGCATGCCATGCAAGCGCTCTCCCAGCTGAGCTATAGCCCCTATAAAAACAAATTGTCCCAAAAGGACAGTATACAATTCCAGCTTTTCTAGAACGATCAAACTTGAAGATCAAGAAGAATTTACATTTAATGGAAAAGATGTCCTCTTTTACTTCTTTTAAGCATCATCATCATTAGAAACACCGCCTCCGAGAATATCAGTAACGTCATCATCTTCATCGTCACCATCATGAGACAAAAATGTATCATCATCATCATCACCAAGATCTACATCACTATCTTCTAAATCAGGAAGATCGTCATCTTTAGAATCCACATCATCATCTTCAAGAAGCATAAAAGCAGATTTTTCAAGTGCTGTATCAAGCTCTTCAGTATCAACTTCTTCTTCATTATTTGCTTCAGCTGCTGCAACTTCAAAGTAAGAACGCGGATAAGAAATTCCTGTATAGGGCGACACAATAGGATCGCGATTTAGATCGTAAAATTTTTTTCCTGTTTCTGGATCAACACGTTTAGTTCCGAGTTCTTGTTTTGCCATAAGCCGTGCCTCTTTGATTAACTATTATTCCATTAAAAGATAAATTTTATGGTGCTTAATCGAAAAATAATACCTTTGTCAAAGATAAATACACTGTTCCACAGTGATTTTTTCATGACGTCTTTTAAAGCATGTGCTAAAGGATGCACAATTTCATAAAAGTTAGATAGAATTAAATAGAATTTCCATGCAAAAAGCAATCCCTATAACCACCTATAAATCGAGTAGTCTCTCTGGAAAAATTCAAATACCAGGAGATAAATCAATCTCTCATCGCTCTCTTATATTGGGAGGATTAGCAAGTGGTGAGACATATATTCATGGATTACTTGAAAGCGCTGATGTACTCAATACAGCTGCTGCTATGCAAGCTATGGGTGCCTGTATTATTAAAAAAGAAGACTTCTGGATCATACGAGGAACAGGGAATGGTTGCCTTTTAGCTGCACAAAAACCTTTAGACTTTGGAAACGCTGGAACAGGTGCTCGTTTGGTTATGGGAATGGTTGGTCCGTATCATATGAAAACAACCTTTATTGGTGATTCTTCTCTCTCTAAACGTCCAATGGGACGTATCCTTGATCCACTGCGTCTCATGGGGGTTGAAATTGAGGCAACGCGCGACGATCACCTTCCTTTAACGCTTTATGGTCCGAAAATGGCTAATCCGATACGTTACCGTGTTCCAATAGCTTCCTCCCAAATTAAATCAGCAATCCTGCTTGCTGGACTCAACACCGCCGGCACTACAACTGTTATTGAACCAGTTCTGACACGAGATCATACGGAAAAAATGTTAAAAGCATTCGGTGCGCAACTTGAAATAGAAAAAGATAACGAAGG
>NZ_JBHIQG010000275.1:0-3220 GCF_042196425.1 Bartonella sp. AD328YNZD
CGCATGATTCAAGAAACAACACCTTCTCCTTTTATTCGTGAAATGGTGGGTATTTTTACAGAAATGGCAGAGCAAACCTTTTCAGGAGTCTATACAACCGCCTCAAAAGACACCCAATGGCTTTCTTTATCCAATTATGCAGATCTTGTCTGCGGAGATGATTTTTTTTCCTCAGATATTGCCAATGGCAATACAGATGTTTTTCTCAATCTCCCCGCAAGCATTTTAAACAGTTATCCAGCTATTGGACGTGTGATTATTGGCGCCTTTCTCAATGCCATGGTTACAGCAGACGGTAACTATAAAAAGCGTGTTTTATTCGTCTTAGATGAAGTTGATCTTCTAGGCTATATGAATATTTTAGAAGAAGCCCGCGATCGTGGACGTAAATACGGCACATCCTTGATGCTCTTTTATCAATCCACGGGTCAGTTGGTCAATCACTTTGGCGAAGCAGGAGCACGTTCATGGTTTGAAAGCTGCTCCTTTGTCAGTTATGCGGCCATTAAAGACCTTCAAACAGCTAAAGACATTTCAGAACGCTGTGGTCAAATGACCGTTGAAGTCACCGGAACGAGCAAATCAAGAGGTTTATCTTTAGGAAAAAGTTCTTACAACATCAATTACCAACAAAGAGCTCTCATTTTACCCCACGAGATTATTCAAGAAATGCGTCAAGATGAACAAATTATTCTTATGCAAGGACAACCCCCTTTGCGATGTGGTCGCGCCATCTATTTCAGAAGAAAAGAAATGTTAGCCGCAGCTGCAAAAAACCGTTTTGCCCCAAAAGCACAGAAAAACTAAAAAACACCCTCCAATGGAGGTCATGCATCAAAACAAAAACATCAAAGGATAAAAGCAGAGATTCTATCTCATAAAAGCCTATAAAGAAGGAATTCCCGCTTGATACAACAAGAAAAATATAGGGAAAAGTCTTTGAATGATGGTATTATGCCTGTGCTTACCAATGCCAATTTTCTTTATAAAGCACTCTCCTCATCTCCAAATAATAAATACCAATCATATCTATGCCTTGAGAATCCTATCAAGAAACTTTTGAAGGCACCGCTTTTATAGGAAAATTTTTCTACAAAAAAATTAAAAGACAATATGCATGAAAACAACCCAAATGAACTATTCTCTCTCAGTAAAAGAAAAAAGTGCCAAGATAAAGATTTATACACTCAAAAACACCTACGAATTTGAGGGATTTTTTCCTCACCCAAGTCTCAACATCTCAAAACAATATGCGTGGGGGATTTTCAAACAAAAAGTTTAACACACTCTCATAGACAATGTAACATTATAAGGAATGTAACAATGCCAAAAGCAAAAGAAAAAACAAAAGGAATTCCCTCACCCCATAATTATATCTATCTTGGTACCCAAATTCTCAAAAATAGATATGGAGAAACAGATTTAAAACGCTTTCTGGAAAAATGCTCACATGATAGGCAAAAAGCCATGATCAATCTGCGTGCAGAACCCCTGCCAGAATATTTTAATTCAACTTATCTATGCCATATCCACCAACAATTGTTTAAAAATACCTTTGTATGGGCTGGACATCTGCGTCATATCCCCTTCGCATTTACAGACGATAGCATTGCCGCCATGCCAGAAATGAAAAGAATGGAATGGGGCAATAATTTTGCAACTGGTGAAGAAATCCCTGAACTCTTACAAAAATTAGATCAAACGCTTGCCGAAAAAAACAATTTGCAAGGCTTAACACGCGAAGAATTTGTCAAGGAAGCAACGAGTCTATTTTATTCTCTTCACAAAATCCACCCATTCATAGATGGCAATGAGCACACAGAACAAGTCTTTTTTGAAAATCTTGCCAAAGCTGCAGGACATCAGCTTGACTTTTCGCTTGTCACACAAAAACGTATGATGGCTGCCTGTAGCGAAGCAATGCAATATAGCAATACACAACTGTTGAAAGATCTTTTTGAGGATATCTCCAATCCCCCCAAAATACGTCTTTTAAAAGAATTTATGGACCACATAAACAATACGGGACGCAACGTGGATGATCGCCTTGTTATGGCAACAAAGGCAGGAGAAACCTATATAGGAACTTATAAAGGTTGTTATTCAGAAAGTTTTATACTCGATATGCAAGGAACTTACATCATTGGTAGCAAAGATGATCTCACACCAGAACGATTAAAAACATTAAAACCTGGTGATATCATTACCTTTACCGCCCCCAACAGCAAAGAGCTTGAAAACACGCTTATTCCAAAAGAAACATTAGCGCCTCTCACAAAAAGTGAATGTGCCAAAACAGTTGCGCTAGATAGTTACGTTCTCAAAGCTCAAAAGCAAGTCCGAGCTTACGCAAAAACTGTTTATGGTGACGCAAACGTATTAAACGAACAGATAGAAGAGATTATTAAAAATCCAGAATTAGGCAGACAGTTTGCTAATCAGATTAAACAGGCACCGCACTCTGTTTCTCCTCTTGCAGGTTTTAGTATATGCGGTCTACAAAATCCGACACGTGTACACGCTCGAAATTATCTTGATGTGCTCTCTCTTGCAATTGAGAATTATGTGTATACTGTAGAAGCTACCTATAATATAGTCACTCGAGACCATAAAATTAAACAAGAACGCCTTGGAAAAGCGGTAGAGAATCCCAGTCAAAACTTGCAAAATATTTTTGCTTTATCACCGGAAAAACAAAGAGAAATCTTGTCTCAATCTCCTCAATTATACCAAGAGCTCCGTACTTTTATAAACAGTTTAGAACATCGTCTCTCATCAAACGAATGTAGTGCGATCACAAACAAAGATTATGAAACACTTGCACAAAGTATTGGTATATCAGAACAGAAAGCACGAGAAATTACCGACATTGTTCAAAAAGCAAGGAACACTCATAGCCAATTCTACACACGCACACAAAATCGTTCAAATACACTTGCTATGGCCAACTAAAAAATATGAAACTTTGTTTTTTTGATTTAAACACCTATGTGGAAGAGATATTTTAATATTCTTATCATACATGCAAAAAACAGACTACTTAAACGCCCTACCACCAATTTTGCACATAGCATATACACCATATCCAAAGCAATTGGACAGGATAATTGTTAATTCCTTTTAAACGTCATGATTACTACTGACGAAAGCTACAAAAGCCTATTTTATTTGTCTTAGATGGAGTCGATTTTCGTGGTTATATGAATATTTTAAAAAGAGC
>NZ_JBHIQG010000276.1:0-3218 GCF_042196425.1 Bartonella sp. AD328YNZD
AAAAAGCTCTCGCTGAAATCGCTGGAAAGCCGATGATTGTTCATGTCGCAGAACAAGCAAAAAAAGCCGCATTAGGTCGAACCATCGTTGCAACAGATCATAATGATATCGCTAAAGCTGTTGCAGATTATGGGCATGAATATATCATAACACGAGGTGATCATAAGTCTGGATCTGATCGTATTTATGAAGCTTTAGTACGCATTGATCCTGAACAACGCTACAACGCCATTTTAAATATACAAGGTGACCTACCAACAATCATGCCTCGTGAAATCATTCGTGCACTACGCCCTTTAGAAAATAGCTTTACTGATATTGCAACCTTGGGTGCTCAAATCATTGAAGAAAATGAAACAAGAGATCCCAATGTTGTCAAGATCATTGGGACACCGCTTTCTCAAAATCGCCTTCGTGCTCTTTATTTTACTCGCGCCACAGCACCCTATGGAGATGGTCCTCTTTATCACCATATTGGAATATACGCCTATAGGCGCGAAGCACTTGAAAAATTTGTATCATTCAAACCCTCACCACTTGAGAAACGTGAAAAACTTGAACAATTACGTGCATTAGAAAACAATATGCGTATTGATGTGGAAATAGTCGATACAATTCCCTTAGGTGTAGACACACAACATGATCTCGATAGAGCTTGTGAGATTTTAGCATGAAAATACTTAAAAAAACCAATAAAATTTCTTTCCAAGGAGAATACGGCGCTAATTCCCATATTGCTTGCTCCAATATGTTCCCCAATATGGATGCTGTTCCCTCTGCTACTTTCGAAGACGCTCTTAATTTAGTGGAAAGCGGGAAAGCTGATCTTGCTATGATCCCTATTGAAAATACTCTTGCAGGGCGCGTTGCAGACATTCATCATCTTTTACCGCAGTCGTCTCTTTATATTATTGATGAATATTTTTTACCTATCCATTTTCAACTCATGGTTTTGCCCGGCGTTACATATGACGAAATTAAAACCGTCCACAGCCATACGCATGCCCTTGCACAATGCCGAAAAATCATACGAAACAACGGTTGGAAATCTGTTGTTTCTGCTGACACCGCTGGAGCTGCAAAATTTATTAAAAAAAATGCTAAACGTTCACAGGCTGCCTTAGCACCTTTAATCGCAGCAGAACTCTATGGACTTGATATTCTTGAAAGAAATGTTGAAGATAACCCTCATAATATTACCCGTTTTGTCATCCTTTCACGCTCCAAACGACATGTCCCCAAACCTCAAAATGGCGAAAAAATCATCACCAGTCTTCTTTTTCGAGTGCGCAATGTCCCCGCTGCTCTCTATAAAGCTATGGGAGGATTTGCAACGAATGGTATCAATATGACAAAATTAGAAAGCTATCAAATTGGTGGAAATTTCAATGCAACACAATTCTTTGTTGATATTGAAGGACATCCTGAAGACCCGATGATGAAACTTGCCTTAGAAGAATTATCTTTCTTTTCTGCAGAACTGCGTATTATCGGTACTTATCCAGCACAAAACGATCGAACATCGTATATATAAAAGCAATTAAGCTGCTATCATTTTTTGTTGATATCAAAAAGCATCGTAAAAATTTCATAATGCAACGCATCTTGAAAGGGCTTGTTTTTTTCTACTCAACACCCTTTATAAACACTGAAGAAGAAAAAACAGCTCGTAACAGAATATATAAATTATTTTCATAATATTTTCTCACAAATTATATCACGATAAACCGCAATTCAACTCGTATAAAAACCAGTGTAAAAAATACAGTAACCAAAAATAAAAACGCTTGTACCATCTATTTCCCTTTATATATTCAAAGAGAGACTCTTGAGAAAAGTCATTTCCTCTGACAATATTCCAATAAAGATAACGAACTTCTAAATTCGCTCTCAAAACAATTAAAATTATTATACATAATAGAGCATTCAAATCTCTTAGATTAATACTATTCTAAACATAGTTTGAAACTAGAAAATGCAACTTAGCCCTGATTTTAGCATTAAGTTTGAGCTTTTATCTTTATAAAAATTGATTTATGATTCACCTCACTTTAGAAAAAGGAGAGGATAATGAAAAAAGTCTTCACGCGAGGATTATTAGCTGCAAATATTCTCGCCTACTCTAGTGTTGCATTTGCTGGCTTTGGTGAAAAAAAATGGAATTTTGCGCGGGATGAAAGTGTTGTGATCACACCATCCTATACATTCCAGCAAGGAGTTGAATACTCTTGTAATATCTTTAAACCGAAGAAAGTATCCTTTACTTTATCATACTCTGCCCCTTCTGATTTAAACAAATTGAGAATTTTTGTTGATGATGAAAAGAAAATAACCCATGATAAAGAAAAGAAAATCTTTACCCTAAAAAATATAAAATCTCTTCATATAAGTTTTCCTTGGTCAGGACGTTATATTTTTAAAAATATTACGAACAAAAAAGTTGTTGGAACAGATTGTGACACAGGAGGTTATGATTAACAATATTTCTATAACATCTAAATTTGAGTAGAGTTATTCTTTTTTTTAGGTGTTTTTTTCAAAATACGGCATAATGAGCCATTAAAACTAATCGCTGAAAAGATTATTTTTATATTAATATGGCAAACCTTAAGATGCTTATAAGGTCAGATATTAAAGAACTTTTGCGAAAACTAGAAGACTAGACTTAAATTGTTCTGTATTTTCTACTATCAGAGCTATTTTTTTAATAAGAATATAACTTCTATCTTCGCAACTGCTTTATTTTAAGTACTATAAAGCACATCGTACCCAAATCACTTAGATAAACAGAAAGTAAAATTTGCATCTGCAGACGCATTCCTCACTGCACTTTAAGTCATACTCATTCAGCTTTTTATAAAAATTTATCTCGCTTTTCTCTTTTCGTTAAAAAATCTAATTATTTAAAGCTATAAAATGTCGTGTATATAAAATACCATTTTTACAGTTATAAAATCATAAATCTGTGCCAGCCACCATTATTATTTTATAGCTTTTAAATTGCATCATCTCTTGTATGAGTACAGTCCTTAAAAGATATGTGAAATCTTTTCTCCAATAATGGGAACACATATATTGATTTATCTAGTGATGAGCCCAACGTCTTTAATGAAGAAAATCAGCACTCAAGAAAAAAGAGCGATAACATCTACTCAAGATTTACATTCATAGATGTTAAAAGAAAAAATATTACGTATTTGATATTCTCGTTCACAATA
>NZ_JBHIQG010000277.1:0-3214 GCF_042196425.1 Bartonella sp. AD328YNZD
CCTTCGTTATCTTTTTCTATTTCAAGTTGCGCACCGAATGCTTTTAACATTTTTTCCGTATGATCTCGTGTCAGAACAGGTTCAATAACAGTTGTAGTGCCGGCGGTATTGAGTCCAGCAAACAGGATTGCTGATTTAATTTGGGAGGAAGCTATTGGAACACGGTAGCGAATCGGATTAGCCATTTTCGGTCCATAAAGCGTTAAAGGAAGGTGATCATCGTGCGTTGCCTCAATTTCAACCCCCATGAGACGCAGTGGATCAAGGATACGTCCCATTGGACGTTTAGAGAGAGAAGCATCACCAATAAAAGTTGTTTTCATATGATAGGGACCAACCAATCCCATAACCAAACGAGCACCTGTTCCAGCGTTGCCAAAGTCTAAAGGTTTTTGCGCAGCTAAGAGGCAACCATTTCCTGTTCCTCGTATGATCCAAACTTCATCTTTTTTAATAATACAGGCGCCCATAGCTTGCATAGCAGCAGCTGTATTGAGTATATCAGCGCTTTCAAGTAATCCGTGGATATATGTCTCACCACTTGCTAATCCTCCCAATATAAGAGAGCGATGGGAGATTGATTTATCTCCTGGTATTTGAATTTTTCCAGAGAGACTACTCGATTTATAGGCGGTTATAGGGATTGCTTTTTGCATGGAAATTCTATTTAATTCTATCTAACTTTTATGAAATTATGCATCCTTTAGCACATGCTTTAAAGGACGTCATGAGAAAATCTATGCGGAGCAATGTATTTATCTTTGACAAAGGCATTATTTTTCGATTAAGCACCATAAAATTCATCTTTTAATGGAATAATAGTTAATCAAAGAGGCACGGCTTATGGCAAAACAGGAACTCGGAACTAAACGTGTTGATCCAGAAACAGGAAAAAAATTTTACGATCTAAATCGCGATCCTATTGTGTCGCCTTATACAGGAATTTCTTATCCACGTTCTTATTTTGAGGTTGCGGCAGCTGAAGCAAACAACGAAGAAGAAGTTGATACTGAAGAGCTTGATACAGCACTTGAAAAATCTGCTTTTATGCTTCTTGAAGAGGATGATGAAGATTCTAAAGATGACGATCTTCCTGATTTGGAAGATAGTGATGTAGATCTCGGTGATGACGATGATACATTTTTATCTCATGATGATGACGATGAGGAGGAGGATGTTACTGATATTCTTGGAGGTGGTGTTTCTAACGATGACGACACTTAAAAGAAGTAAAAGAAGGCATCTTTTCTATTGAATGCAAATTCTTCTTGATCTTCAATTTTTCTCGCTTTAAAAGGCATGGGTTGTATATTGTTCTTTTGAGAAAGTTTGTTTTTATAGGGGCTATAGCTCAGCTGGGAGAGCGCTTGCATGGCATGCAAGAGGTCAGCGGTTCGATCCCGCTTAGCTCCACCAAAAGGGCTAACTGTTCTATCAAGGGAATTAATTATAATAAAAGATGTGTGCATCAATTTAAAAGGTTTATGTGCTCTGTAACCATTGATCCAGTAGCGCGTTCCTTGCTTTAATGCTATCATTATGCGTTTCTAATCATTTGTTGGATTGTAAAGTTTTACTTTACATAACAATGGAAAGGATCATTTTTTATGCTTTACACAGAAATAAAAAAGGAGCTGTTTAACTGACACCTATTTTAAAGGACAAAATTTGAATCCTTCTTCACTACAAAATCATAATCTGTTGATTATCGATATCCTTTTAAAAGATAAGAAGTACCTAAATAAAGATTTGGGAATAGAAGATTAAGATATACTTTCCAATTATTGCGAATCAGGACTTTTGTTGAATATTTTTAGTCTTATCAGATGTTCTAGCAATTTAAAAAATTATCCCCTTGAGTAGCATTCACCAACTCAATACTGAAGCATGTTAAATCTTAAATAACATATTGTTATCATTATAAATTATTTATATTATTAAGTGATAACTCTAAACAAAATAAACTTCTCTCACCATAAGCTATAACGCATTGAATCAATAGGATTCCTTCCTTACACATCACAAACGATGTTGGAGGTGTAGGAGTAAAGCAGTGCCATCATTATACTTTTCAATCCCTAATGTTGCAAAAATTCTTATATTTGAGAATGTTCATAAGAGGTATTTTTGCTCCTTTCTTTATGTGTTTTTATCCACATGCCAATCGCGCTTATGTACAAGCCAATGGTTTTTCTTGGTTAAACATCAAGAGATCTGAAATGACAAAATCCTAAGCTATTCAAAATTCTTAATTCAATATGAATAAAGGTATATTACCGTTATAAAACAATGATTTTTAGTAAAAACCGTTTAAGAAAAGAATAAAAATGCCTCTCATAAATAGTCTCAAATGCAAGCGCTATCACAACATTGAAGGCTTATTTGTTTTTTCATAGGCGTTACAGAAAAATCCTTCCTAGAATATTCTGCTCTGTAAAGTTATATATACTTTACAGTCCTATAAATGATAGTGTTTTACAACACTACAAGATAATTTTTTTAATTAATAATAGGGCAGGAAAGATGAATAGACACGCTTCATTCTATACAATACTCAATATACACTTAGGTTTCTGAAGAGCTGTAGCACTCCCTTTATACAAAGAAAAGTTTTTATGAAACGATACTCTTTCATTGAATGCATTTCTCGTTTTTTATATTGAACTTTTTACCTCTTTATAATGCTGGAATTGCATTTGTTTTGATTGCTATTTTATACACTTAATAAACAGAATATTCAGCCAATAATGCATATAATGAAAATAAAAAAGAGATTATATTTTTTCCTTCAATAATCTCTGGTATTTCACCCAGTGCTCAATGCCAGCGCGCTAAATGGAAGATCGTTTCTATTGTCAACTCTTTGAACAAAGGGGGAAAATATAGAGAGTGCGCTCAAATATATCGTGCATTGCAAAAGCTTTCTGTCGCTTGAGTTTATTCTATTCAATAACAATTTATTTTATTCTAAAACCGGAAAAACGAGATAACCTTGTCGCACCATAAGAAATTTTGCTCTCAAATAATTTCACCACATCAATTCTCTGATTGAGATTTTCAAAATCCTCCCTAACGCCATCCACATCTCTTTAATTGCTGTTCATAGAGCTTCGATATTCTCGCCATGCGCTGTGCTACCTGTGAAAGTGCAACAGTGACATGCCCGCCACTACGCGCATAAGCACCATGTCCCATATGATAATTTAAATAAAGG
>NZ_JBHIQG010000278.1:0-3196 GCF_042196425.1 Bartonella sp. AD328YNZD
ACGGGTTTTTTAGGAAGCAATAGCCGTATCAAACAGGACACGGTGATGGGTGTGGTCTTTTCTTCAATGTTTGGTTTGGGGCTTGTTTTAGCCACATCTATTTATAGTAGCTTAGATTTAAATCATATTCTATTTGGTAATCTCTTGGGTGTTAACTGGCTTGATATTACGCAGACAGCAATCATTTCTGCTATTGTCACTTTTATTTTAGCAGCAAAATGGCGCGACTTTATGCTGTATATTTTTGATACAGTTCAAGGACGTGCAATGGGTTTACCAATATCTCTACTCCACTATACCCTTCTAACAATGATTTCTCTTACAATTGTTGCAGCCTTGAAAGCTGTAGGTATCGTGCTCGTTATTTCTTTACTGATAGCACCAGGAGCAATTGCCTATCTTGTCACAAAGCGGTTTTCTTTTATGTTAATGATCGCAATACTTGTTGCAGCTTTTTCTGGTTTTTTAGGGATTTATCTCAGCTTATTTATCGGCTCTGACTCTGCTTCCACAATTGTGTTGATCTTGACGTTGATTTTTATGGCTACTTTCATGATGATTTTCTTTCGTCGAAGCACAGTTCAAGAGACTTGAAAGTGTTAAAATTCATGCATATCAGCCATGCATTTTTATGTATTGTTTCTCGTGCCTATTTTAGTTAGAGATTGGGTTGTTAGGTTATTTTTCCTCCTAATGCCTAGCAACTGAATGCAGTGTATATTCTCCCCCCCCAAGACTGCATTTTAATTAAGAGGCTGCATTGATTTATTCTGCAGCCTTTTTATTTTTTTCTGAAACTTTTTCTCATTTCTTGAAATCATTTAAAATGATTATAATATTGTGTAAGCTATTCGGTATTTTCAAGGAACTTATAACAGCAAAGACACTTACGCATGAAGGGATAGAGCGTAATTGTACACTCAGACATGTAAACAGAAAAAAACAGATACAATGTTTTTGTATAGGGTTTTGCGTAGAGGAAAATAGTACGAGAAAATGAAAAAAGATTTGAAGATATCGCACCCTTTACGTATCTGCTATTATATAGCAGGGTGGGCGATGGTTATATTAGGTATTATCGGTATCGTATTACCTATTATGCCAACTGTGCCTTTTTTATTGGTTTCCTCATGGTGTTTTACGCGTTCTTCTCCACGTTTTCATCAATGGTTGAATAATCATCGTATTTTTGGTCCCCCTATTAAGCGATGGGAAGAAAAAAAAGCAATCTCTCCATTCGTTAAAGTTTTTGCAATGATGAGTATGACAGGAGGATTTTTATCCTTTTTTGTAATGCTACACCCTCCTTTATGGATTTCTTTACTTGTTGCGGTTATATTATTGCTGATTGCCATTTATATTGTAACACGTCCATCTTATTAATGATAAAAAAGACTTTATGGGATACTCTTTTTAGCTTCGACTTATTTGTAAAAACTATGAGAACTTTTAAGTTTTGAATATAAGCTCTCCATTCCCAAAATGCATATGAAATAGCAAGCTTTTTGAACGCAATTAATTAATAATATGTCTGTGAAATAATTTTTATGAACAAAGAAAGTTGTTTATGAATACTCAAAATGTTCTTACTTGGTAAACAATGATAAATCACATTCATGGAAGAGAGTCATTATTTTTGTAAAGCATGTTTGTATGAATCTCTACATATACATCATTGAAAAGTCATTGATATGATAGTCATTTCTTTCTAAAAGACATTTCGTTTTTTTTCATATCTCTTAATGAGGATATAATACAAAGCTTACTAAACACCATCATTTTATACTTATACAGTTAAGAAGCCGGTCCATTATATCAATCTTTAATGTTACATCTGTTATTAACTGAAGAATAATTCATAAGAAACAACAGAGCTTTTCAAATTGTTTTATACATACACGCATTCTTATTATAATATGCGAATAAATAATTTCTCTGTCTTTGTATAAAGCTTATTCGAAATAAAAATATTATTGCATTCTCTGTTTTTTAATGAAGTCATGCCCCTCACGTAAAACAAAAGGTCTCCCAAATCATGTTATTTACACATTTATTTTAATGAAACATCTCTCAACGCTTTACTCATTTCATAATAGCAGACCATACATGGATAAAGTAAAATCTCCTGTAAAGTGTATAAAATCTATTTGAGCACCATCATCCTTGCCTTTCAAAATGCACACCAATAGTCACCATGCTATTTGTCATCCTCCAATGTTGCCTTAGTAATTCCTAATGCTACAATTATAGCTTGTCATCTGGTTTTGTATATTTTGGCACTAGATTTTGTACCAATTTATTTTTTTCAAAGAGTTTAAAGGTGTTCTCAAAGGGTTTTGAAAGTCTTTTCTTATTTTTACTTATGGAAACGCACTTTTTTCTGATTTTCGGTCATTTTTGCAATTTTAGGTGTCAAAATCTATTTTGATAAAACGCGCATTTAATGGCTAAAATTGTACATAAAAACAACAAATTACCACGTATTCCTACTTAATCCAACCTCTTCCCACTTAGTATAAAACCTACTGTCAAACTACAACAATAACCCTTAGAACTTGAAAACCTTCATACATGCAAGGAGATGAGTGTGCTTGATTTAACAGGGTTAAAATGAGAAAATCTCCTTGGCTAAACTTCCTTGGCACGTTAAGTATTTTTTTAATGCGTCGTAAATACTTTTAAGTCTTATCTATCGCGCCTTATGTAAGTGAAGCGTATCCGTGGTAGGCCAAGTAGAATCTGCTCAAAAACAGCCAAACTGTTTACAGACCAGCAAAGGTTAAGAATCCTCATCCTTAGGGGAGGACAAAAATCAATCTTATAAACAATATGATGAGTCAATATACTTGTTTTAAAGAACCGGAAACTATGTCTTTATAGGTCCAGCAATTCGCTTTTTATTACCAAAAAAATTGAGATAACGTTGTACTTCTTTTGAATCACCGATCGTTTTTTTAGGATTATCTGAAAGTTTTACGGCTGGTCGACCATTGGCATAGGTCACCTTACAAACAAGGGAAAGAGCATCAAGTGTTGCAATTTCTTGAGGTGCACAGCCCGCAAAGTCGTTGGTAAGATCAGTTCCCCATCCAAAACTCATGCGCACTCTTCCATGAAAGTGATGATAGGTTTTTTCGATTGTATTGACATCAAGAGCATCAGAAAAAATTAAAAGTTTTTCGCGTGGATCTTTTCC
>NZ_JBHIQG010000279.1:0-3167 GCF_042196425.1 Bartonella sp. AD328YNZD
CCCAAGTGCAGTTCCCAAGTGCAGTTCCCAAGTGCAGTTCCCAAGTGCAGTTCCCAAGTGCAGTTCCCAAGTGCAGTTCCCAAGGCAAGGATGTTCTATATTGAATCGAGCAAAATCATTGGTTCGCACGTCATAAAAAGGAGGGGTAAAAATATTTAAAGAAAGGACTAAATGCCTTTGATTAATTCTCTCAGATGTCAAGAGCTTGTTGTAACATGGGGGAAATGGTATTATAATGCGCAGCTAGTACTTTCATGAGGTAAAGAGGGGCATGAAGTGAAGTAAGGAGAGCGTGCTTAATGGCTTATACACTTACAGTGGCTGTTTTGAAATGGGCTTGAACGTGCTGGGAAATATTAAAAAAGTGTGTGAATGAGAAACGCAAATATATGTCTTATATTTTTGTTTTGGATGCTCTATTGGGAGTGAAGAGAATGACCCCATGAAAGAACACGATAAATAAGAGCATAAAATGTGTAATGGCCGCGATTTAAAAGATGTTGTCGTGATGAAATTATAGACCCATTATGGAAATTACGCTAAAAGATATGTGCAATATGCGCACTTTGATCTGGTCTATAAAAGCTGACTGCTTGCTCTTAATCGTTTTAATATCTGTCTTAAAATAGCAGCTGTATGAGCGATAAAGGTTGATGAACAGGAAAGGGCTTTATGCGGCTTTAAGTTCTCATCGTTAAGGTTTGAGGAACTATAGAGGTTGATTTAAAAAGATTGGACAATCTTTTTGTGCTTCATAGAACGGATTAGAATTTTTTTTGGAGAGGGGAACCTTCCCTTGTTTATTGTTTGAAAGGCGCTTTAAGACAAAATATCAAAATAAGTATCAGGAACAGAGAGGCTATAAACAATCCCTTCTTCTGTTAATGTGAGCGAAGCTGAACCATTGACAGAAATGGGAACGATTTTTTCAAGAACAGCACTGCCAAAACAAGCTTTTATATTGTTTGTGGGAGAGACGCTGGATTCGAAATTTTCATTCCAAGTGATGATAAGTTGCGTTTTGCCATTCAGTTTTGTTTCGATTTCACAGCGTACACAGACACTACCTTTTTCTTGCGATAAAACACCAAAAGAAAGAGAATTGACAATCAATTCATGGAAAGCCAAACCAATATGCAAAGCGGCATTGGGAAAGAGGTAAGGATCTATGCCTTCAAGTGAAAAACGTTCTGTTTCTTTCATTAAATAGCCTAAAGCTTGCGTTTGGACTAATTCGCGAAATTGAGCACCACGCCAATCAGAATCGGTAATCAGATCTTGAGAATGAGAAAGAGAATGAAGACGACCTTGAAATTTGCGTAGAAAAACTTGAAGAGATTCAGTATAGCGCGCGGTTTGGCTGGCAATACTTTGAATGATCGCGAGAAGATTTTTAGAACGGTGGCTTACTTCTCGAAGGAGGATTTTAAGCACTTGTTCGCGTCGGCGTAAGCCGGAAATGTTAACACCAGTGGTGATAATACCGATAATGTCTCCGGTATCATTGCGGTGGCAATCAATAGAAAATTTGTACCAAATCTCTTGTTTGCTTATATCTTCAAAACGTGCTTCAACAGTTTGCATTTTGCCACTGGCTAAAACTTGCAGTTTGATGGTTTCCATATTGTCTGCAAGGTCAAGCGAAAAAAAGTCGCTGTCACGACACCCAACCCGCCATTTATGGTGCAAATGGTGCGGCAAGTTTTCAGCCCATAAATAAACCAGATTTGTTGCCTGATAGAGAACACAAATATCAGCACCATGAATCGCTTGCATGAGCGCACTCATGTGAGATCTTTCCATGGGAGGCTTTGAAAGAGGTGTAACGACCATAATTTTAAGATGTTACTCTGTTCTAAGCTGCTTTAGAAGCATTCTCTTGAAAAAATAAAGCTTGGGAAATAAGCGCTTTCACCATATCAGGGTTAAAAGGTTTGGTCACTAAAAAAGTTGGTTCTGGACGCTCGCCGGTCAGCAGCCTTTCGGGAAAAGCCGTGATGAAAATTACCGGTATACGGTCATTTTTTAAAATCTCGTTGACCGCGTCAATACCTGAACTGTTATCGGCTAATTGAATATCAGCCAAAATCAACCGTGGTTTTTTCTTATGATACATGATGACAGCTTCATCGCGCGTTCGCGCTATTCCTACAACATGATGACCTAAGCTTTCTACCATTTGCTCAATATCAAGCGCAATAAGAGGTTCATCTTCAATAATCATCACTTGCGTGGCAATTTGTTGAGAAATATCAAGGGATGCTTGGTTGAGAAGCTTGCGGAATTCCTTCGTATCCAGATTCATGATTTCACTGGCTTCTTGTTCATGAAACCCTTCAACGGCAATGAGCAAAAATGCTTGGCGTGCACGGGGCGTGAGATACGATAATTTGGCACTGGTTTTTTGTTCAAGACCAAATTGGGGCAGGGGTTCAGGAATATTCGGTGTGGTTTGGTCAAAAAGATGGCAAAAAAGCCAATAGGTTCCAATTCGATCACTGGAGGCTTTGGGAAAAATGGAGATGTCGGCAATGAGTGCTTCCAGCATCGCTGATACATAAGCATCCCCAGAAAATTGGCTGCCGGTGACAGAGCGGGCAAAACGCCGAAGATAGGGAAGATGTGGGGCAATGCGCGTTGATAATGACATAATTTATAACTCCTTTTACCTTGCAAGCATTTTGTTGGTTGAAATTCTCAACTGATAAAAAAGTTCCTTGATTTGTATGGAACTTTTTACCGATAGCTATATTTACAACCATAAGGCGAAAAAATTCTTCGCGGTGCTACTGATATTATATGGATTAGGGGGATGAAAAATGAACGACCGTGATGAAAAAAATCTCACCACACAATTTACAGTTGGAGATGATCTTCTCGGGGTCAATAGCGAAATAGCACGGAAATTACGCCAATTTTACATGGAAATTCAGGAAGAAGCACTACCACGGTGTTTGCTCGAGCTTTTAGAGAGGTTGGAGCGCGCAGAGCAATTTAGCTTAAACAATGTGGAAAAGGTTTGAATCCTTTATGTCAAAGTGCACAAAAAACTTTAAACAAGAACTCCTGTTGGTGTTGCCGGCTTTACGCGCTTTTGCTGTTTCTTTAAGTGGCAAGCACGATAAAGCCGAAGATTTGGTCCAAGATACTGTTATGAAAGCATGGGC
>NZ_JBHIQG010000280.1:0-3155 GCF_042196425.1 Bartonella sp. AD328YNZD
AGCATAATAGCAGAAATTTGCCGTCCGTAATCGGGTTCGTTGCGGTGTATTGCACGGCGATAGGAGAAAAAACGCTGTTCATCTTGATAGGTACAAAGCTCTACACAAGAAGCATTAACACCTGCTTCTTTGAGTTGATTTATAATAAATGCCCATAGATTAAAATAAAAGCGATTTATTTTGTCTGTTTTTAAAAAATATTTTTGGTATTTGCTGTGGTAATCAATAAACTGGTCGTAAAATTCGTTTGTTACTTCATAGTGATAAGGGCCAATACAAGGTCCAAGGACTGCTGTTATTGATTGTCTTTTGGCTCCTTGTTTTTCCATAACAGCAATTGTTTTCTCGATAATTCCATTTAAGCTTCCACGCCAGCCAGCATGAGTTGCAGCGATGACTCCAGCTTGTGGATCAGCAAACAGAATGGGTCCGCAATCTGCTGTAAGAACTCCAATAACGAGTTCTGGGGTAGTCGTAACCAGAGCATCAGCTTGAGGAGGTGCACCGATAGTTGCTTGATGAGCTACGACAACGTTACAGGAGTGTATTTGATTAACTGTGACTAAATTTTGCGCTTCAATAGAAAAATAATTGGCGATCAAAAGACGATTCTGTACGATATGTTCAGGTTGATCATTTGAACCTTTCCCAACATTAAGACTATGATAAAGATTTTTTGAAAAACCACCTTGACGTGTAAAAAATCCATGTTTTATTCCATGGGTGTGTAAAGTAGAAAGATTTTTTGCAAGAATGGGATGAGGGATAGATTTCATAAAAGTTCCTTATGGAGATTATTTAAAGTGAGGATGGAGATGTTCATATTTGTCAATGAATATTTCAGATAATGATGTGTTTATTGACAAAAGCGCCGATCATTAAAATTGGGGAGGTATGGAGATATTTTTATCACTGAAATGTAAAACTTTAAATAATTTTCCCATCTGATCTGGACCAGCGAGCCGTTCAATGTCTTGGCGGATTTTGTCTTGCAAAGGAGCACTTTTGCCAACTCCAAGCTGTTTTGCGCGCTCCAGTAGCCCCATTTTAAAAAGAAACTCTCCTTGCTCTAAGATTTCAGCAAAACAGCCCTGTTCAAGAGCTATGTTTTTTAAAAAAGAAAAATCAACATGGGATGTTAAATCATGTTCACCAGGGGCATCAAAAACATCACGAAATCTATGTTTTGAGAGTGCTTGCAAGGTATCGCCAAAGGCAAGCTCACAAGCACCATAGTCGATAAGTAAAGCAGAACCTGTCACTTGCACTAAATGGTGGCTGATTTGTTGCATGAATTGATGCCGTAAGGGGGCATGTTCAAAAATTGTTCCGTCAGGCACTTTAGAACAATAGGTTTGTAGACAAGAAGAGGGAAGTTTATGCGGGGCAGCAATAAAGATAAAATCTCCATTTTGATTGACTGTAATGCGGCGCTCTTTCCATTTTCCATTGACTTTAATATATTGGTTGATAGGGAGTGTATCGAGAAATTCATTAGCAATGAGGAAGAGAGGTTTTGAAGGAATTTGATTAAAATTTTCAATGCTATGGATTTGTTTTTGATAAGAGCAAAGGCGCTTTTTTTGTTCTTTTGCGAGTTTTTGGCTTATTTCGATCAGAAAAATTTCAGCAGCATTAAATGCCGTTTGAGAGAGCTTTTGGATGGTTCGCAAAATGTCATCCATCAAAGTTCCTCGTCCTGGACCTATTTCAGCGAGAATAAAAGGGTGAGGACACCCTTGAGCTTTCCAGCTCGCAAGAGTCCAAATGCCAATCATTTCTCCAAATAATTGGCTTATTTCAGGTGCTGTAATGAAATCACCAGCACGTCCGAAAGGTGTTTGTGTTTGATAATAACCAAATTGAGGATCTGTAAGTGCCAACGTCATATATTGGCTAACAGTGATTGGTCCATTAAGGACAATAATTTCTTTAATTTTTTCTTTGAGATTGGCCATTTTCTGTCGGTTTATATTTAAAGGCGTGGAGAAGAAGATAAAACCCTACAAGAAGCATGGGAAGAGATAAAGCCATGCCATAGGTAAAACCAGTAGAATGGAAAAGAGTCGAAAACCATTCTGGATCTTCTTGAGGCGCACGGTAAACTTCAGAAATGCTGCGTGTTACTGCGTAGCCTATAATAAATGTTCCTGATACAGTACCGGGACGTTTTAATGCTTTGAACCCAAAAATAAGAAGACACAGGATGATGAAGAGAAGAAATCCTTCCATAAATGCTTCGTAAAGCTGGCTTGGATGGCGCGGTAAATAGTAAGGATCGAGAGGAAAACAAACAGCCCAAGGACGTGTAGTAATATTGCCCCATAATTCTTGGTTGATGAAGTTGCAGATTCGTACAACGCCGATACCAATAGGAGCACCTGCAGCAATGATATCAAACATGGCTCGTATGTTAATATGATTTTTACGGGCAAACCAGATCATAGCAATGATAATACCAATAAGTCCGCCATGAAAGGACATTCCCCCATCCCATACGGCAATAATAGCACTTGGATGGTTAAAATAGTAAATGGGATCCCATACAAGAACTTGTCCTAAACGCCCTCCGACAACAACACTTATGGCAGACCAGACAACAAAATCTCCGATCTTTTCTTTATCCATAGGAGGATAGTTTCTATACCATAGAGATGTTTTTTTTAATAATTTTTGCGCATACCACCAAGCAAAAAGAATACCCAGTACGTAACCAAGTCCATACCAATGAAGTGCTATGGGACCTAGATGGATAATGACAGGATCAAGAAAAGACGGAAAAGCAATGGCTGGACAAGACAAATTGTTCATGAGTTAAGCATCTTACATTATACGAGATGAATATGAAGTGACTCTGATGGTCAGAAATGACAGATGAATACACAATGGTCAAGTCAGTAGGGAGGCTAGTCAGAAAGGGGGGGAGATTTCCACTGATTTATCACGGTAAAAAAATATGGTGATAAAAGGAATATTAAAAAATCTGAAACAAAATCATTATGAAAAATCTGCACAGTATGTAAAATATAGAGTAAAAGGAACAAATTACAGTATCTAAATGTTATGAGAATACGCTATAATGCGTGTGTCAATAATTAAAATTTAAGGAAAAAGGTTATGCGTAATGGATCAAATCGTATTCTTGATGAATTAGC
>NZ_JBHIQG010000281.1:0-3153 GCF_042196425.1 Bartonella sp. AD328YNZD
CAGTAAATGGTGGCCAGCTTTATTTTATGGCTCAGGCATTTGCGAGTTATTTCGGCGGTGGTGCTGGATATGATGACTCTGCAACGTGGAATGATCCTACTTTTACAGTTAAGGTCTTTGATAAGGATGGTAATGAGACTCAGAAAAGCTATAAGAACGTTGCAGATGCATTTGCTGGTGTGAATAATGCTTTAACAACTTTGAATCTTGGTATTGTTAAGATAAATAATGGCCTTGGTGTTGGTGAAACAGAGGTTCCACCGAGGAGTGGTGATAGGCAGAATATTACAGCTGGCTTTCCTTTTATGAGAAGCGCACGTCTTCTAAGAAGCTTACCTCTTATCATAGATGAGGCGGAAAATTCTATGGATGAGGAGGATAATTCAACCGTGGTAACTGTTGCTCCTAGTGAAATTTTAGAAAAGTCAACTTATGAGGTGACTGACAATCAGTTTTCACAGATGAGTAACAGGGTAACAGAAGTTGAAAACAAGGTAAACAGCGTTACAAACAGGGTAACAAACATTGAAAAAAAGGTGGATGTTGCGGTTAGCTATGATACTGATGATAGCGGAAAGAAAACCAATAGCATCACTCTAAAAGGTGTCGATGACAGTGAGCCTGTTTTGATTACTAATGTTAAAGATGGAGAAATTAAAAAAGACTCTAAGGACGCAGTGAATGGTGGTCAGTTATACAAGCATACCGAGGAGCAGATGAGGATTACTCTTGAAAGTGCGAACAAATATACGGCTGATCAAGTCAGTAAAGGTGTTAACGAGGCGAAATCCTATACCGATATGAAGTTTGACGCACTAAGTTATGATATTACGAATGTGCGCAAAGAGGCTAGGCAAGCAGCAGCGATTGGTTTGGCAGTGTCTAACTTACGTTACTTCGATGATCCAGGATCTGTGAGTGTTTCATTTGGTGGCGGTTTTTGGCGTGGACAATCTGCCTTTGCGATTGGTGCAGGTTATACATCTGAAGATGGTAAGATTCGTTCTAATCTATCAGCAACCAGTGCTGGTGGTCAGTGGGGAGTAGGTGGCGGAATAACTCTAAAATTAAAATAACAGCAGATAATGCGAAAAACTACAATTTAAGCGAAGTTTCGCCCTTGTCTTATCAGACAAGGGCGAATTTATATTATCAGAGTAATATACTTATAAAGTCTCATCACAATATATTCTATAGGAATAATTTTAGTGAGATTGAATTGAGTAAAAAATGAAGCGCTTTAATAAAAATTTTACAAATGCAGAGTAATATTATCATATAAATTGATAGAGTGCATAATTGCACAGTATTTTAAAACTGTACGTTTTATAATTTCATTAATAGAAAATATCCATTGGGGGGATATGCTTAAAGAAACAAAAAAATCTCACTTTTTACTATTTTAATTATTTCTCTGTACACAGCAGTGGCAATGAAACTAAGACTCATTTTGGACAAAACGGAGATACCTCAAACTGACTGTAAAACAGAACCTCTACATAAGTCTATAACGCGTAAAAGTTATGAATTTTTATTATAGAGAATTTTACGTTACATAAATCAGAAAGACTCATTCTGTAAAAATAATTAAATTCATTTTTCTCCTTGCTATTTTGTTTAAAATTCTATAAGACTCATTCTGGAACAAACAGAACAAAAAAATTCTCGCAAAGGGAGGTGCGGAAAGTTATGAAAGAATCACACGATTATCGTCATTTTGCTCTAAAAGCTTTCAAGGAAAATGACTCGAGAAATCAAGAAACAAATCACTTGTTCTTGTGATAAAACCACAATAATCCTATAAAAGTTTTACCTGAACTTATCACGGGGTCTAAATGACCTAAACCTTTCCCTCATAAATATTCACTGTCCATTAAGCATACAAAACGAACTCTTTTATTTCAAATAACTATAAATCACACATCTAACAGTAGCGTACAAATATGTCCCTTTCATTCTCTATTCTTACCCGCAAATTCAGAAATTACTACAAACAAACAACTTGCTTAAAGGCAGAATAAACCAAAACCTCACTAACCAAACTATTAATCAACGTTAATCGTAATCTCATCGGAGTTCTAATCTGCTCCTTTCAATCTTTGCGAAAAACCTAAGCTTTATAAAGAACAGACGAAAAACAAATCCTCAAATTACCTTTAGTGCTGAAATATGTCTTTTTAATGTTCTTGATATATTTTTCTTACTTGGAGAATTTATTATGAAAAAATTATGTACCACATCAAAGGCGCCAGTGGTGAATGGTTTTAAAAATTCTTGCTTGTTTTATCAATTACCTTTTATTAAAGCACTTTCAGTGGCTTCAGTGATTGTTTTTTTATCAACCCTTTTTCCTGTTTTTGCTACTGCTCATATTGTAAATGACGTATCAAACGATTTTAGTGGTGCTACAAATGTGCTTAAAGGTATTCCGCCAGCCTATATCGTTGGCAGTAAATTATACAAAGAGAGTGGCTCTGCAGGTATGGGGGGTGAAGAAAACTTCAAAAACTTAAAATATAATATTAACTTTCAAACTAAAAATGCTTTTGATACTGCATTTTTGGGCAGTGAAGGTTATGAGAATGTAGTGGAAGCATTTTCTGGCGCTAAGAATGATTTCACAAGTTTGAATCATCAGATTATTGAAATAAAAGAGTCTCCTGTCATTGAGAAGAAACAAAATAATCTATCTCAAGGGTATGATCAGCATGAGAATATAGACAGAGGCAACCTTCCTTTTATGAGGAGTTCACTCCCATCACTAAGCCGAGCGGATGAAGACAGGGCGGTAAGTATTGCTGCTAGCTCACCATTAACGAAGTTAACTATTAAGAATAGTGAAGGTAAATCTCGGACTCTTTTGGATGTTTCTCCTGGTAGGATCTCAGGAGGCTCAACCGATGCTGTAAATGGTTCCCAGCTTTATATCCTAGGGAGCAGTGTTGCAAAATCTTTGGGCGGTAATGCTGAGTATGAAAATGGCGCATGGACAGCACCTAAATTCACGGTTAAAAAATTTGCATCTGATGGCAGTGTTTCTGACTCGACTTATGACAGTGTCGCATCTGCCTTTGCCGGTGTTGGTGATTCCATTACGAATATTAAGAATGAGATTACAAAAGAAATTGCTGGTGAAAAAAGTGATTCTTTAAT
>NZ_JBHIQG010000282.1:0-3147 GCF_042196425.1 Bartonella sp. AD328YNZD
GTTATTTTAAGATAAAATTACCCTAAAAAAGGTAATCCCTTCTATCGAAACATGATATAGCTAGGGAGTAAAGGAATATTTTTTGCAATTCCATGTGAATAAAGAAAAAATATTACAAATTAATGATATAATTATTTTATAAAATCATTAACATAATATAAATTTAGTATAAAATTTTAATTTTTGATGATTTATACATAGTAAAAGATATTATATATTATAATATATTATGAAATAATTATTTTTATATTATTAATTTAATTTATTTATATTAAATAATATATTAATGATTTATATATTTTATATTTAAATTAATTATTTATAAAATTTTTATTTTAAATAAAAATATAGTTATTTTAAAATACTTTAACTTTTTTAATAAAATTAAATATATCTGTATAATAAATTTGAAAAATAATAATTAAAAGTTATTCTACATAAAAAATATTTTCATATAATCTTTTTTATTGTAGATAATTGTTGGGATATATTCTATTTAAAGCTGTATTTTTAATTTTGAGAAAAAGTTGAATGCAAACTTTGTTTTTCTGATGTTTTAGATAAAGTTTAAATGCTTGGGGAATAAACAATGTAAGTGAAGTTTATAGAGAATTCTTTGCAAATCGCTTACGTCTTATCCTTATTATGCCGTAAAACACCGTTGTTTAGAGTGGTGATATGAGGCATGATAAGCTTTAGATATTAAGTGTTTTTAGATATTGTGACCCGTATTCAGGGTAGGGCTTGCCCGTGGATCCTATGAAGTAAACTGCATGAGTGGTTATCAGGTGAAATCCGCCGAGAGAAGCTGGACTGTTGACAGACCAGAGGCTGGTGGGAATCCTCCTCCTTTGAGGTGTGGGGAGGAGGTCAAGCGCGAAAAAAGGATAACTTTAGTTACCCTTTTTTGAGATGTTTTTTATGTACAAATTTTATTTATTATTTTTAGATGCGTATTTTCTTACGAACATGAAATACATTATACCTAAGAAAATAAACCAGACTATACTATATTTAAAGGCTATTAGAGTATCAGGTTCTAATGTCAATAAATAAAGCATGAAAGCAAAGAAAACTAAAATGATCCCACACATGATAACACCTCCTGGCATCTTATAGATGGATTCAGCGTGTAGATGAGGGCGATTGCGACGATACACAATATAGCTAATCAAAATGACAGACCATACAAATAAAAATGCAATAGCCGAAATGCTCGTTACAATTGTAAAAGCACTTATAAGGCTTGGAGAGAGTGAGGCAATTGTATACCCTATTAAAATACATAAGCAAGAAAAGAATAGAGCGTTGGCTGGAACATGGTATTTAGAAAGTTTACCTAAAATTGGAGGAGCACCTTTTTGTGTTGCAAGTCCATATATCATACGGCTGGTAGAAAAAATACCACTATTTGCTGAAGAGGCAGCTGAGGTGAGAACAACAAAATTTACCAAGCCAGCAGCTATTGGAATGCCTGCAAGCCAAAACATCGAGACAAAGGGGCTTTTATCTGGAACAATTTGATCCCAAGGTGTGACAGACATAATTACAGCGAGAGAAAAAATGTAAAAGAGTACAATACGGACTGGTATTGCATTAATTGCTTTGGGGAGAACTTTTCTAGGTTCTTTGACTTCAGCAGCAGTTGTTCCAGCAATTTCTATGCCAACAAAAGAAAAAATGGCAATTTGAAATCCAGCAAAAAATCCTGTCATTCCTCGTGGGAAGATATTTCCATCGTTCCATACGTGATTGAGTGAAGCAACCGTACCATTGGGAGAAGTAAATCCTGTAGCGATCATATAAAAACCAACAATAATTAATGCTAAAATTGCTACGACTTTAATAAGACCAAACCAAAACTCAAGCTCACCAAATAGTTTTACGGCAAAGAGGTTAAAGATTAAAAAGACACTAATACAAGCAAAAACAGTAAACCATGGATTGAGTGTTGGCCACCAAAAGTTCATATAAGTGATGATGGCAATAATATCAGCAGCTCCCGTTACAACCCAGCTTAACCAATAGCTCCAGCCAACAAAGAAAGCGATTCCCGGTCCTAGCATATCGGTTGAAAAATCAATAAGAGATCGGTATTGAGAATTAGAAAGCAATAATTCTCCCATAGCGCGCATGACAAAGTATAGAGCAAAACCGATAATAGCATAAACGAGTATGATGGAAGGACCTGCTACACTAATTGTTTTTCCTGATCCCATGAAGAGACCTGTTCCAATCGCCCCTCCAATGGCTATAAGTTGTACATGTCGGTTGTGTAGCCCACGTTGCAATCCATCGTGAGAATTATCTTTTAAATTTTGTTTGTAGTCCATTTTTTGGGAGTTCCCTTTAATTATTTTGAGATTAAATTACACTGAAAAAACATTATTTTGTATCGAAGCATGATATAAATGAGGTGTAAAGGAAAAAAACGTTTTTTATGATTTTGTGTGGATAAAGAAAAGAATATAGTTTTGAAAAAAGAGAATATTTTCATCTTAAATAAAGTAACAGATATTTGAATATGGAGTTTTTTGCTATTTTGATAACAAATTATAGATGATTTTTAAAACTATTTCAGAAAGTTATCAGAAGTTTTTATGGTTTTCTAAAATTTATTATTTTAATCAGTATGTTATTTGTTTTTATTGGGATAAGGGGAGTTTTAATTTTTGCTCAAATAGCGCTAGACAGTTGTCATTTGAGTTTAGGAAAAAGTCTTTAATGATAGAAAATTTAAATGATTTCTAAAATCATTTTTCTATTTTTATGATGCTATCATAAGTGAGAAGGAATTACTTTTGTTTTACAAAGGAAAAGAAGAATATCATAGTTCTTTCTTTTAAAGTGGTGAATGAGATGTTCCTTTAGATATTGATAACACTTGAAAAATGTTGCGAGAAATTCGCATTCTTTATACAAAACGTCTTTATGCTATGATACTGAAATGCAGCGTAATTCAATTCTTCAGAGAAAATGAGAAAGAACTGGTGGTTCTATAAGTTCTGTTAGAGATTGGAATATTAATAGCGATAAAGAGAATCATAAAAAGATTGATCTGTTAGCTTTGCAATTTGTTATCGAAATAACATTATCCAAAGAAAATGAAAAAAGAAAATAGAGATAAAACTGTTCCTGTCGCAATAT
>NZ_JBHIQG010000283.1:0-3137 GCF_042196425.1 Bartonella sp. AD328YNZD
AGTTTCGAGATTATTGGCGTTCAAAAGCCGGAGCAAATGCAACCAAAATCGATTGGCAAGCAACATGGCGTAACTGGGTACGCAAGGCTGTTGATGATTTAGAAAAAACAAAAAACACGAACAACAATGGTGGAAACAATGGAAATTACACTCAAAAGCAAAAAAGCATTGGGGAGCGTATCGCAGACAGTCTCCTTGATATCGGAAATCGAGGGTATTTTGAAACACATTCATGCGATGATACCTCCGAGCGGTCCGTTTGTTTTGAAGGATGGCAGCCAATTAACGAAACAGCAGGAATCGATTGCTTTAGAGGCTGGTGATCAATTGCAAGAGCTCTTCGCCGTGAAAGCAGGTAAAGAGGATATAGCAAAAGCTATTCGCATGCTGTCGTGTGGTTTGAAAATAGCACAACAATCAGACCATGAGGGAATGGCGTTGACCTATGGAATGGTTTTGGAAAATGTCTCTGCATGGTCATTGATGACAGTGGTCAAACGGATTTTATGTGATGAAATAAATTGTTTATCCGATACGTTTTTTCCGAGCACACGAGAACTTGTCAGGTTGTGTCGAGATTTAGAAAACGATCTTTTGAGAAAAGCCAATTTTGTACGCAATGCTGTTTTGAGATTCCGTGAAAAGGAGTTGAAAGAACAAGCAGAGAAAGAGCATTCAACGCCTATAACGCTTGTTCACAAGCAAGAGCTTGAAGAAACTTTAAATGGCATTGGTGGGATAATGAAACGCTTTGGTCCACAGCAAACTAGTGAAAAGTGCTGATCATTTTACGATTAGACATGCATTTAAATCGACAAAAAGGTACCGTAAAAAGCGATTTAAAGATTTTATGATGAAAACACATCTGTAATATAAAACGCTCTGTACGGTCAAATTTGAGGTAAATTAACCTATTGGTAAAATTATGGACTAAAAACATGAAAATATTAAAAGACCTGTTCTTAAAAAAGCGTAAACAACCAATGCAAAAAGAGTTTGTTGCAACAGCTGTTGGTTATGTTCCTTGGGGAGATGGAGCAGCAGAGTATTTTTACAACCTCTATGAATATGAAGACGGTACAAGAGAGTGTGAAAAGTTTGATGGTGGTCAGTATTACAAAACACCTAAGAATGCGGATTTCAGTACCAAAGCGCAAGTAAAAGCATGGGTTTACGGTGGGAATATTCCGAAAAGCGTTCTCAATTACGAACCTCTTATAGACGAGATCAATAGAGAGATTAAAAAGTTATCGGAAGTTGCTTGACAATATGGCAACATTATGTCTATTGTCGAATCAGGTGCCTAGAAAACACCTTAAAACAACTAGCGGATTGGTTGCCGAAATAACTGATCTTCCGCAATTTAAAAGCTTTGACTCATTGTGTGCTACACGCATATAATAATTTTGTCGGGTGTGGTTATGCCATAAAATACCCTTTTTGGGAAAAGCATAACGACGGGCTAGTTGCCGTGTTTTCTAGCGCCCGGCATTCTCTTTGGATGTCAATAGAAAACCTTAACAACTAGGAGTTCATAATGAACACTCTAATTAAAATATCAGAACAAGCTGTTGGACAAGAAATTATTCAAACCGTTAATGCACGTGAATTACATGTGTTTTTGGAAGTAAAACGAGACTTTTCTAATTGGATTAAAGATCGTATTAACAAATACAGTTTTCTAAAAAATCAGGATTATATAGTTTTCGCCAATTTTGGCGAAAACCTCCAAGGTGGTCGTCCAAGTACAGAATATCACCTCACTCTAGACATGGCAAAAGAGCTTTCCATGGTTGAACGCAATGAGAAAGGACGTCAAGCACGCCGTTATTTTATTGAATGTGAAAAGAAACTAAGAAACCAATCTGTTGATTGTGACCGTGATACACGCTTTGATTTTCCAAAAGATTGGGATAAAATGTCTCCAACTAAAAAGGCTGTTTATATTTATGGTCCTCTCCACATGCATCTTGTTAAAGCCTTTACGTTGATAGAAGAAAGCAAGCAGTATAAAACACTCATTGAAGAAGCAAAACAGGTTTTAGAAAAATCTGTTAAAGCTGCTTAGTTTTTTAATATAACTCTCTTTCCTTGCTTTTTAGAGGAAGGAGAGGTCAACGCATTGAACGAAGCATAGCATCACGTAAAATGGCGTTAATCCGCGTCTGGTAGCCTTTTCCTTGACTCTTAAGCCATGCTAATACGTCTGAATCCACACGCACTGTTGTGACAGTTTTCTTTGGTTTATAGAATGGATTGCGCACTGCATTTTTCCAGAATGCATCATCTAGTGGTGGAATATCACTATGATCAATTGTGCTATCCGGCATTACAGCCAGTTTTTTAATTTCAACTCTTTGTTTATCTGTCAAAGGTGATAAGTTACCTACATCAATTTCATAACGAACTTTCTTCTTCATAATGTTTTCTCTCTTTCAAATTAGCACGCCGTGCTAAAATAATACGGATTACCTCTATGCCATCTTTATCATCATAAACAGTATGCGCTACGAGTAGCAATAAAAAACCATCCACAAGCCCTAAAGTCTGCCAACGATATTCTCCGTTTTCAATACGGTCTTGTTTAACCATAGCGAATGGGTCGGTAAAAACACGTGCAGCTATTTCAAAACTTACAGGGTGCTTTCTAAGATTACTTTTCGCTTTAGCTTCATCCCATTCAAATCTTATTTTCATGTCTTATGTTAATACATTTATGTATGTATATCAAGAGTTTTAAATACAAGACTGAAGTATCTATATAACACATCTTTTTTATGAATAATTTATCAAATAAAATTATAAAGTAATTCTTTAAAAAACTGTTATTAATTAACTGAAATAATTGAAAAAATAATAAAATTATGCTAAGATTTTTTTACATATTTAAATACAAATTTAAGGTAACTAAAATATGCTAAATAAAGTGATGTTAATCGGACGCCTCGGTGCTGATCCCGAAAGCAAAACAATGAATTCTGGAGCTGAAATAGTCAATTTTAGTATAGCAACTTCTGAAAGCTATACAGATAAAAAAACAATCAAAAAGTAGAGAAAACTGAATGGCACTCCATTGTGGTTTTTAATCCACATTTAGCAAAAATTGCTCTTCAGTATCTCAGTAAAGGTTCAAAGGT
>NZ_JBHIQG010000284.1:0-3116 GCF_042196425.1 Bartonella sp. AD328YNZD
TGTTGGAAGAGGGTGCCAAACAAGGGGGCGCAGGGAAGCAGGGAGCACAAAGAGCTTGGCTATGAATGTGAAAGCATATTGGGACAATGGGGGAAGATCTCATATGATATTGGAAATAACGGTGCTGTAAGAAAACAGGTTTGCTCCCTTATAAAAGGGGGCAGGGATGAGGGAACAGATTTCCGCCTCTTTTGTTTTTTTGAATTCATGACAAGTCATGGTTAATATTCTTTAGATTTTTCAAAAAATAATGTGATTGTTCAGAGTTCTGTGAGGATGAGCACTGCGCCAATGAAAAAGATCGTAATTTAAGCAAACATGCCGATGTTTTAAATTTGAAACGCCATAATAAGCTGATTGGAATAGACATTACCGAGATCATTATGAGTACTACCATGGTCAACTCTAGTATCTGAACTTTATAAAAATGATTTTTCATACTTGTTCTCGGAAATATGGCGTATAACTCCTTATAGCAGCACCAAAGTCTGAGAACTCTTCCTCTTTTGACATGCTATAGTCATTTTGCAAGTGATTATATGTTTTTACGTAATCATTTCCTTGTTGTTCACTCGTGGCGTGATGAGAAAATAAAAGAGTTCCTTATTATGATAGCGAAGAAAATAAAGCGTTTAAACATGAAATATCTATTTTTTGTTGTTTCTAAATCGTTTTTAGAACCAAGCCATTTTGAATGGATCCCCGTATGTTATTTTTATGGCAAAAATGTGAAGTAAATCACCCTTTAATGCAAAATGTGAGAAGGGGGGATCCTGTCTCTAAATGAGGGTGTGTACAGTCAAAAAAATCGCATATGCAGGGTTTTTATTCCTCGGTAGGGAGCTTTATGGGCAGCAAAAAATATAGAGTAAGCTCTGTAGCCTAAAAAATAGGATACCACTGAGGGGAAATAAGGAAAGGGAGAGGAATAGAGGGAGGGGTACCGGGCAAAATAATGCGTATTGTGAAGGAGGGAGCTGTGCGCTGCGTAGATTGTTGGTCGTGAAATTGGCAATGAGGAATCTTCTTTAAAAAAGTAAGCTAATTGTCTCGCGGCTTATTTGAAGCTTATTGGGTGCTTGTTTTATCGCTGTTTTTTGTTTTCCCTTTGCCAAGGGGTGGGGGAGGTTGACAACGCCATTGAATTGAGAAGACGTGTGAAATTGCTGTTTTTTAATGGATGACAAGGATGAGAGATGAAGATTATTTTAAAGCTTCTCTTTCGATTTTTCTAAGAAATGCTTGTGTTGCGTGCTGCTTGGGATGGGTAGAGGGGCTCACAAAATAAGATTATTTGTTTTGCGAGCCGCTTTAAAAGGTTATCAATTGGGTATGTTCAAGAAATTGATTTATAATAATACCATTATTCCTTTAAGTAAAAAACAAGAGCGTGAGAGGTTATCTCAGCCTCTGTTCTATTGATATCAATTAAAAGCATTTTTTATACGATACGGTATAAAGTAAATGTGTAGGCAAAAAATATTCAAAAAATAAAAATGCCTCTTTAATTATGAATCATTTCAAGAGCCAAGAGCTGTCGTAACATTGAGGCTTAGCAAAGTGGAGGATACGGCATATCTTCATGAAGGAAAGATAGTGCACGTAATGGGAGGGACCTATTCTTTGGGCGCACGCGCTCTGCCTCAGTTTTAAATTTGCTCCCAGAGGGCTCTTTTTTAAGGAAATAAAGCGCGCCATTGAAGATATTGAAGCCCATATTTTAAAGGATGGAGGCTTTGATGGAGGCAATTGATGCTTGGTGAAAAGAAAAGAGGGGCAAAAGAAGAAAAATAAAGAAAAAATAAAATGGTGCTGCGAGAGAGGATTGAACTCTCGACCTCTCCCTTACCAAGGGAGTGCTCTACCACTGAGCTACCGCAGCCGTTTTCAATCTTTGCGCTGTCTTGTGCCATATTGTTAGAAAATAGGCAAGAGAACATTTGTATATTCTTGCAAGAAAACGTATCTTATGTCATGACATATATTTCTTATATTCTTAAATATTTAAGATCATGAGTTGCTTGGATAGAAGCTCAACATTGTTCAAAAGGTTGCGCAATGACACAAATGTATCAAAAACAAAAGCACGATGAAATCAATCATCAAGATGAAAAAGAAAAACGTCGTCAAGAAAGATTGGCGCAACAATTGCGTCAGAACCTGAAACGTCGAAAAGAGCAAAGTCGAAAAAGAGCGCAATCAGATCTTTAAAAAGAAAAAAATGTTTTTTTAGTAAATTTTTGCAACCAAACGTCTCAATAATTTGTTTTCATATTTAGAATGCGTTCTAAAACGATTAATAAAGCATAACTTCCCGAAGGGGGACAATCCTTTGGAAGGGCAAGCACAAAGGAAAAGAGGGAAAACACGATGGATTCTATTCAAATTGTTGGGGGAGAAAAACTTAAAGGAACAATTCCTATATCAGGAGCAAAAAATGCTGCATTGCCTCTTATGATTGCAGCGCTGCTTACTGAAGAAACGCTCACTTTAGAAAATATTCCTCATCTTGCCGATGTCGAATTGCTTATTCGTATCCTTAATAATCATGGGGTTGGATATGCTGTTGATGGGCAAGAGTTTAACGATGATTGTGTCAATGCAAGGACAATCCATTTTACTGCGCAAAAAATAATCACAACGCGGGCACCATACGAACTGGTGAAAAAAATGCGTGCAAGCTTTTGGGTTATCGGACCACTGCTTGCACGATGCGCAGAGGCTTATGTATCCCTGCCTGGAGGATGTGCTATCGGGACAAGGCCCGTCGATTTTATCCTTGAGGGACTTAAAACTTTAGGCGCACAGATTGCTATCGAAAATGGATATGTTCATGCAAAAGCGCCAAGGGGGTTAAAAGGTGCTCACTATCGCTTCCCTAAAGTCACTGTTGGTGGAACCCATGTGCTGCTGATGGCGACGACAATGGCAAAGGGAACAACCGTTCTTGAAAATGCGGCTTGTGAACCAGAAGTGACAAACCTTATTCGAACCCTCAATGCTATGGGGGCTCAAATAACCGGTGAAGGAACAACAACACTTACAATTGAAGGGGTTAAAAAACTCAACGGTGCTAGAGTACGCGTTATTGCTGATCGAATCGAAGCGGGAACATA
>NZ_JBHIQG010000285.1:0-3111 GCF_042196425.1 Bartonella sp. AD328YNZD
CTCCCCGTTGTTATTATCCATGAAAAACTCTGTACCTCTTGGGATTTTAAATACAGTGCGCGTGATGAAGCAGGAGCAGCAAACGGCTTAGCAACAGAGGCAGGAGATGATCAAAAAGCCGCCGCTGATGCACGAGAGCCAGAGGAAATTGAAGAAGGCGAAGATGTTATCCATATGGACGAAAATGACGCCCCCAATTTGCCTAAAGCAGAGACGGAAGCCAAAACACCTGAAAATCAAGAGCAAGAAGAAGAGAAAAAAGGCGGTGTTATCGCAAGCTATCATGATATTCGCACTGGTGAAAAAAAAGAAGTCAAAGTTGGTAAAGCACCGTTTCATGAACTCAAATATACCTACCACAATCAATCAGAAGCTGTTGCAGCCATTGCGGCTTATCGCAATAAATCATCTCGTGGGAAATCTTCTTTCTCATGTGATATCGGAGGTGATCCGTTTGTACAAGCAGAAGCAAAGCTTGTTCAGGAGCCCCCTTTCCGCCCCTATATTCCAGCAGAATGGCGCATCAAAAGCGTTAAACACAAACTTGATAAAACGGGTGGTTACACCACAAAAATAGAGTGCGAACTTTTTGATGAAGCCCAAGAAGACACAGCTGGAAACGTTGCAAACACCACACCAGACAAGGACGATACCCTTGACCCAAACGCCCCACCTAACGCATGTGATGAAGGCGAAGGCGTTATCCATATGGATGAGGAAGGCATCAATTAGCAAAAATGCAAAAAATATCGAAAACTGCTTGACAATGTGGCGACAATATGAATAATTGAATCAGGTGCCTAACAAACACCTTGAATCCACAAGCGGGTAGATTGCCGACACAATCTCTTCTCCGCGCATTAAAGACTTTGACTCATTGTATGCTGTAGCATATAAATGGCTTGTCGGGTGTAGCTATGCCATAAAATACCCTTATGGGAAAAGCATAGCGACGGGCTTGTGGCCGTGTTTGTTAGCACCCGGCACTCTTTTCGAGTGTCATTAACAAACGTCTAACCCACAAGGAGTTCACATGAACACTCTTATTCCAATATTAGAACAGGTTATTGATCAAGAAACTGTTCAAACCGTCAATGCGCGTGATTTGCACGCATTTTTGGAGATTACATCAAAGTTTGCAGACTGGATTAAAAATCGCATTAAAGAATGTAATTTTCGAGAAAATATAGACTTTATAGGTTTTTCTAAAAATTTAGAAAAAGGTGGGCGCCCAAGCATAGAATACCACATTACCTTAGACATGGCTAAACACCTTTCCATGATAGAGCGTAATGATAAAGGACATGAAGCGCGTCAATACTTTATCAAATGTGAACGGCTTTTGAAACAAGTAGCAACACCACAAGTTGACTATTCCAAACCCGAAGCATTACTTGGTGTTTTGAATCACTTACAAAGTCAAATTGAGCAGAAAGATCATGTTATTGCAGAATTAGCACCAAAAGCAGAGGCACTTGAGGGTCTAAAACGTTCTGATGGTCTGTTTGGTCTTATCGAAGCAGCAAAGATGTTAGAGGTACGACCAAAGGATTTAGCTGATTACTTTTATAAAAACATTACATTGCCACTTGACAATATTGCGACAATATGAATAATCGAATCAGGTGCCTAAGAAACACCTTGATAGCAAGCGGATTGATTGTCGAAATAATCAGTTTTCCGCACATTAAAAAGCTTTGACTCATTGTATGTTACACGCATATAATGACTTTGTCGGGTGTAGTTACGCTATAAAATACCCTTTTGGGAAAAGCATAACGGCGGACTTGCTACCGTGTTTCTTAACACCCGACACTCTTGTAGAGTGTCAATAAGAAACCTCTAAGTAGCAAGGAGTTCTTTATGAACAATCTCATAGAAACTAAAGAAAGCACTGCTAATAGTGCTACCACTCGGACTATGTCTAGTCGTGAAATTGCTGATTTGTGTAAAAAGCAGCACGCACATATTATGCGTGATATCAAGAAAATGCTTGAAGAACTTAACGGCTCCAAATTTGGATTGGTTGATTTTATCGGTACTTACGTTGATGCAAAAGGTGAAAGCCGCCCTTGTTATAACTTACCTAAGCGTGAATGTTTAATTCTCGTATCTGGTTACAGTACTGCTTTACGTGCTAAAATCATTGACCGTTGGCAAGAATTGGAAAGACAAATAACAACACCACAAGTTGACTATTCCAAACCCGAAGCATTACTTGGTGTTTTGAATCACTTACAAAGTCAAATTGAGCAGAAAGATCATGTTATTGCAGAATTAGCTCCAAAAGCTGAAGCTTTGGAAGGTCTAAAGCGTTCTGATGGTTTGTTTGGTCTTATCGAAGCAGCAAAGATGTTGGAGGTACGACCAAAGGATTTAACGGATTACTTGCGTAAACATGATTGGGTCTATCGACGGGCTCCAGGGGCGCCTCTGTTACCTTATCAGGATAAAATCAAGAAAGGATTCATGGACTGCCCTGCTATCACCATTCAAAGACCAGATGGTACAGAGAAGGTGCTCCCTTCAACAAAAATTACCTCCAGAGGATTAGCATGCTTAAGAGAGCAAATTCATGGAGGTGTGCAATGAATACCAGTGTCGACTTTTTATGTAATTTGTGGATGGCATTATCTCAATTTTCTAGACGTGAGAATATGAGCGATAAAGATTGTACTGCTCTGGTTGATACTATGAGTGTAATAGAAAAGGTTTTGATTTTAAAACTTCAGAATGAGGTTCCAAGTATGCTTAAAATCTTAACAGTTCTAACAGATTTTGGAGCTTCCGAACTGCCACATAGCATGGATTCTTTGTTGAAAGCTTACGAACCAAATTTAGAGAACCCTATTAGAAAAGTTGCTTAAGTAAAATATATGCCCCTTTCCCACTTCAAAGGTGGGGAGGTGGTTAAGATGCTTCTTCTAAAGCTTTCTGCTCCTTACAATTCTTTTGAATAGGTGTTAAACTCATTTGCAAATCTAAAGCACTCAAAACACTAAGAAAAGTAGAAAGGCGTGGATCACCTTTATCGCTTAAAGAACGATAAAGAGACTCTCTTGATAGCCCTGTATTTTGGGCGATTTTACTCATTCCTTGGTTTTTCGCTAT
>NZ_JBHIQG010000286.1:0-3104 GCF_042196425.1 Bartonella sp. AD328YNZD
TTTAGCGCTCTTAATTTATCTTGGAGAGATTGAAGGGTAGCGCTAATGAGTTTTTCACCTTCTATTCTTGCAGTCGTGTTGCCAGAAGGAGGAGCTGGCAGATAGGCAAGCCCTTTGGTCACAAAATCTTTATCCAAAGGATCACTTTCATGCAAAGCTGTTAAAATAGCTGTTGCGATTTGTGCTTGAAGAGTTTGTTGCGCGATATCTGCTTGAACACGTGCGCACTCATTGAGGGCTTCACGGGGATCTAATTGAATAAGGAGATCCCCTTGATGAACAAATTGCCCTTCTTTTACAAGGATTTTTTCAATGCGTCCTGTATTTTGCGCTTGGACAAGCTGAACATAGGTGGTGGGAATAACACTTCCTTGCCCCCGTGCAACAATCTCTGTTTTTGCGATAAAGCTGCCGATCACAATAAAGAGAAATAAAGCAATCAAAACAGCAACCACCATATGAAGCGTTGGTGACAAAGGGCGCAAATAGGGAGCTTTATCTGCCATTTTTTGCCTCCAAATCAGTAAAGTTTAAGACGGTTGCATGCTGAGGAAAGAGGTCACTTTTGTGGGTAATAACAAGAACAATACGATCTTGTGAAAGTTTATATAAATGCTCAACAATTTGTGCACTGACAGCGTCATCCAATGCGGAAGTAGGTTCATCCAAAATAAGAAGGCTTGGGTTTATCAGAAAGAAACAAGCCAAAGCCAAGCGTTGGCGCTGACCACCTGATAAAAAACCACCTTGCTCTCCTACTTGAGTATGGAGTCCTAGAGGCAACTGAGCAATCAAATCATGGCAAGCACTAATATATAGTGCAGCGTCAATTTCATCTTTAGTGGCATCTGGTTTTGCAAGAAGCATATTCTCAAGAATGGTTCCGGAAAAAAGGCAAGGATTTTGAGGAAAATACGCGATAGTTTCACGCACGCTACGGACATCAAAATTCTGTAAAGGTTGGGCGTTAATCAATATCTTTCCGCTTGTTGGGGGGTAGAGTCCACAAAGGAGCTTCGCCAAGGTTGTTTTTCCGCACCCTGAAGGACCAAGTAACATAATTGGTTGCCCAGGTTGTAAACAGATATCAAGATGATTGATAATGGACTTATCTCCATAAGAAAAACAGAGATCGTTGGCTTCAAGATGAGGAGGAGCACTGAGTTGAAGAGGCGGCTTTTCTTCTTCCCATTCTGGAGGGGAGTTAAGAATATCGCCCAAACGAAGACGAGAGATTTTCAAATGCTGCCATTCTTCCCATAGGGATGCAAGGCTTAAGATAGGACCAGAAACATTGCCTGCAAGAAGATGAAAGGCAATAAGTTGCCCTAGCGTAATCTGGTTTTGAAGAACTGCTTGAGCACCAAAAAAGATAATAAAAATAGTGAAAAGATCACCAAAAATATGGCTCATGGCTCCATTGAGAAGATGCAATTTACTGGTTGTAAGGCTTTGATCCAGACTACGTGCTAGAGTTTCTTGCATGCGTACCGTATGAGCAGCTTCTTTTACGTGTGCTTTAATGGCTTCAAGATTGGTAAAACTTTCAATAAGGCGCGATTTATGGACAGCTTGCAGAGTGAAAGAACGGCGTAATTGGTGGCGCAAGAAGGGACCGACCAACGCTAAAGAACCCATTTGTAAAGGTAAAATGATAAGGACAATGAAGGTCAGTTTCGGACTAATGGAAAAGAGTGCAACAATATAAATAATGGCAAAGAGAACATTTAGCACAGTTGTGGTGATGGTTCCTGTTAAAAAACCGCGAATTGTATCAACCTCTCCAATACGTGAAAACAATTCTCCCACTTGCCAACGGCGTAAAGTGGGCAAAGAGAGACTTAAAAGATGGGTATAAATGCGCCGTCCAAATTCTAGCGTAAGCCGATTGGCTAAATAAGCTCCTAAATAACCTGATAGAGTGCTAAGAGCTGTGCTAAACAGCATGATAGCAACCATCAAGACAACGATAGCATAGAGACTTTCAATACGCTGAAAAGGGAGAATACGGTCAATAATCGCTTGAAAAATAAAAGGATTTACCAAGCCCAACAAACGCAAAACAACAGCAACGCAACTGAGTTCGATGACATAATAAATATATTTCTTTGTTGTTCTTGTAAACCAAGAGAAGGCTACAGGTTTTTCTTGTGAATGACTCATTTGATTTTATGATTTTGTTTAAGAGAAAGAGCGATGGATGTCGCATATTTAAACAGTATTGTAAATAGTATTATTACTCAACAAAATATACATTTTGTATGAATATAATATAAACATAATGTATTTATTATTTATACAGTATTTTTATTATTATTTTTACAACTTATGTTTGACTTCTTATAAAGTAAGAAGTAAAGAATTTCTCACTGCATCATTATGATACAGTTGTTTCTAATAATAAAAGGAGGATTTAAATGGGTAGTTCAAGCTCATCGCATGATTCAAGTAGTAGTTCACATCCAAAAAGTTGGCTTTTTCCAGAAGAAGATGATTGTAGCGCAGGTGCTCATTCCCAAGCAGCAGGTGCAGGTGGCATCGTAGGAGAATTAATAGGAGGTATTGCTGGTGCAGTTGGAGGTCTTTTTTCTGGACCCGGAGGTGTTGGTTCTGGCTTTGTCAATGGAGCAATAGGAGGTGGACTAGCAGGAGCTGGTGACGCTGTGGTAGATAAATACAATAAATGCTATACGGCACCAAGGTGTGAAACAAGCGATTATGTTGAAGCAGCTGCCATACACGGAGGCATAGGAGCAGCAAGTGGTGCATTATTGGGGCCGGAAGTAGCACTAGCAGGCGGATTAGGAGGAGCTGCTAACGGTTTGATAGATAAGTACAATGAATGCCATCCGAATCCAAGTTGTGAAGCAGGCGATTATGTCGAATCAGCAGCCATAAAGGGAGGCGCAGGAGCATTAATTGGTTTATTAAGTGGTCCGGAAGGAGCAGTCGCAGGCGGAGTAATGGGAGCTGTTAGCGGTTTGATAGATAAGTACAATCAATGTCATCCGTAAAGTGGAGGGACATTGTTTCTAATTTATTTAGAAAATAGCTAGTAAGATATTTCTGAGATCAGTGATATTGTAAACATACTTTAAAGCTAT
>NZ_JBHIQG010000287.1:0-3095 GCF_042196425.1 Bartonella sp. AD328YNZD
TTTTTACAGTCCAATACTTATAAGTTTTTTCAATCAGATGCGTATCAGAAACTCAAAGATCTTTTTGCAGGTATGGCGGCAGCACCCACAGATGGTTCTGGATGGGATGCGCTTGCAAGTGGTGTGAAGCATCTTAATGAAGGAGATAAGGAAAGAGGGCAGGTTAATCAGACCGTCGAATACCTAAAATCTAAAGGGTACAGTGAAGAAGAGGCGCGGTTCATGGCTGGGAATAAAGATGCATTGAATGCTTTTCTATTACAAAAAGTGAACGGCGGTTATGATGCTAGATCTAAAGAAGAAATGGACCGCCTACGAGAAACAATAGATCTTAAAAATAGTGAAGCTATCAGTAGTAATACACTCCATGACATTGAGCGTTTTATGAATTATATAGAAGAGAATGGTGATTGGGCTACGGGAAATCTTGCTGATTGGCAAGCTTCTTTTAAGGTTCCTCAACACCGTGATATGCGTTCACTGCTTGATTCCATTAAAAACCGTATAGGTATTGACCGTTTAGAAACGATGAGACGGTATTCACGCAATGGTGCTTCTGGTTTTGGTAACCTTACAGAAAGAGAGCTTGATATCTTAAAGAGCTATTTAGGAGAGATAAAGTACGACTTGGGTCATAAAGAGCTCTTGTTTAGGTTGAAAAAAATCCATCAGATTTTGGCTAAGATGAAATTAGACGTATTGAAATTGCTAGAAGACAGCAGCATTGAATTAACGCAAGAGAGTGTTGATAAGGTTACCTCACAGTCGCATTCTAAAGCTCCACAGCAAGGACATAGTGCAAATGCGCCTGTAGTAAAAAGTGCAGAAGAAATTGAAGCCTTACCGAAAGGAGCAGATTTTATTGTTATTGATGCCGATGGTAAAAGAATGACTATAAGAAAATAGGTTATGTTTCATGTCTGAACTTAAGAATTATGATAAGTCACTTCTTCCTGAATGGGCTAGAAAGTATAAGGTTATTGGTATTGCTGAAGATGTTCAAAAGGAAACAAATTATCCTGAACTTAAGGATTATGATAAATCACGTCTCCCTGAATGGGCTAGGAAATATAAAGTAATTGGTCCAGTTCAAGATATTCCAAATACTCAAGAAACATTCAAAGATTTTGCATTTGATGATAAAGATCTTACGTGGTGGGATGCTGTTAGAAGCCATGGTACATCTGGTCTTACAGCAGGGTACAGTGATGAGATACAAGCGGCGAATGAAGCAGGTTTTACGGATTATTGGCGTGGTGATAAGAAAGCAGTAGAGGTTTATAACAGAAGAGTAGCCAAGGAACGCGCTTACCAAAAAGCCTTGGAAGAGAAATATCCATGGTTGTCTTCTGGTGCTTATATTGCTGGTTCGATTTTGCCAACATTAGCATCTTTGGGTATTCCCGCATTAAATTTTTTGCGAGCAGGCTCGACTTTAGGAAGTTTAGGTAGGGGAGCTATTGTTGGGGCAGGTTCTGGAGTTTTACATGGTTCTGGTGCAGGAAAAGGTTACAATGATACGGTGAATTCGGCATTAGCCGGTGGTGTTGGTGGGGCAGTTTTGACGCCGGTTGCTGCTTTAGGAGGTATGGGTATTTCTAAGGCAGTTCGTAGTTTAGGAAATGCTTTAAAGTCACCTCCTGTCGTGAGGAATTATTTTAATCCTGCTCGTAAAGAGGTTTCAAATAAAGCTTTGCGAGAAGTTGCCAAGCAACTTTACGATAATAAAACCCAAAAGATCACGGAACGTCTTAGCTCAGAACCTCAGGAAGTATTTTTGACAGATATTAATGAAAAACTACGACAGACTTTGTGGAATGCGTCTAAAACAAATGAAGATGTTTATAATCTCTTGAAACAAGCGCATGAGAAAAGATTAGGCGGTTCTGTTCAACGTCTTGATGATATGATGGAGCAGACGATTGTTCCATACCAGCATAGCGATATTTTAAGCAGGACACTTAAACGGCAAGGAAAAGAGGCTCATGATCATCTCTATGAACAAGCGAAGCAAATTCCAATAGGAAAAGAACATTATCCAGCTCTTAATAATTTTTTTGAGAATAAAGGGTTTCAAAGAGCTCTCAAAGAAGCTGTTAAGACTTTAGAGGAACACCCCCTCAGTATAAATCCTAGACGATTTTATAATAGAAAGTTTAGCAGTATAAACTATAAACCTACGATAGAGTTATTAGATCAAACCAAGAAGTCTCTTGATGATTTAATCGAAAAAAGTAAGAAACATGGCGATAACCAGAAGGTTTTAGGATACGAAATCCTCAAACAAGATTTAGTAAAAATAATGGATCAAATCTCTCCTACTTATCAAGCAGCGCGTGGTAGTGCAGCAAAATTCAAAAATTTTGCAGATAGTTTTGAGAAGGGTAGACAAGCTCTAGGCACGAAACTTGAAAAGAGTATTGAAAGGGATGCAGTTAAGGAAAATCTTTCTAAAGGGAATTGGACAAAACAAAATAATACCTATCAGATGGGTATGAGAAATGCCTTAGATGATTTACTCAGAAAAAGTGATGACCCTATTAATGAATTTTCTAAACTTTTAAAACAAAATCTTGCGTCTGAGAATCTTGAAAGGACCATAGGACCGGAACGGTTTTCTACTTTTAAAAAGGCAGTAGATCAGGAGCAATTCTATTCTGATGCAGCAAAAGAGGGTTTTAGCAAATTTGAAGGCGTTCCTGAGGTTTCTCTTGTTGATGGAGTTCGTGTACCACAGAGTATTCCTGATATCCCAGTTCAAGGCTTTAAATTAGCACGAAATATATTTTTCCACCCGAATGCCCCAGAGGCGCTACGGGCAAGGCAAGAGCTAGAGCGCGGAATAGCAAAGTTAGCAACTTTTGGCGTTAACGGAATGGAGCGCAATGAAATTGCCAAATTGATTCAAAGTGCTTTGAAGTGGCATAAAGCCGGTGTGATAACGGATGAAGGCTTGAAGATTGTTTCTAGAGCTGTAGCAAAAGGGTTAGGTCCTAGTGCTTCAATAGAGTACGCGAAATGACCCGTTATAGTCCTTCAGTCGATCAAGCGATACGGCAAACAGCAGCGCGTTATGGTTTGCCAGAGAGTTATTT
>NZ_JBHIQG010000288.1:0-3086 GCF_042196425.1 Bartonella sp. AD328YNZD
ACAGCTGGTGTTTGTATAATTGTACCACGTTGTCCACCAGGCAAGAGCACATAATTAATACTTCTGGGAGCCATACCGTTATAAACGATAATAGCTGTAATAAGCGTTTGCAAAAAAGTGGTTGTTAACTCTGGTACGCTATGTACTTGCCAACCCTTAAAGCTTTTCGTCCATACTTCACAGGGGCGGCAAATAGATAATTCAGTGATCGTGGGATCTTCTAAAAAACAATCAAGCGGTTGCAGAAGCTGAAAAACTGCTTGATCTTTTTGTATCGAGTTAACGTGTGACGAGACTGTAGACATCGCTGAAATCCAGATCACGAGCAACAAAAATATTTACTCGTTCGCCTTGGTTTTTGTAAAGTGTTGGTGTGATATTGATGGAATTTTGAAGAACATCGATTGCTATAGATTCAGCATTCTGAGCTCCTTTATTTTGTGAGTTATCTTTATTTTCTTTGCTGCTTTTACCAACTTTTCCTCTTACCCATTCTCCTAAATCACCGATAATGCTTACCATAATTGCACTACCAAATCTTTCCCAAAAATGTCTGTCAACCCAGCCACCAATACCTGCTTCACCCAGAGGACCTGTGCCTGGTGAGTCAAGATTGACAACAACACCAGAAGGCGTTTCAATGCGTAACCATTGCACAAATACGCGCGTTTGTCCTTGTTGTATGCCACTTTGGTAAAAACCAACGACTTTAGAACCACGGTCAAGCAAAACAACACGTCCACTTGTGGAATAAATATCGCGTGTTAAATGACACGTTGTCATTCCGGGTTGTGATGTAATGATTTTTGTTTCTAACGTACAATCTATTTGCGTTCCTTGTGTAATCAAAAAGTCACGGTTACGAAGTTGCATCGCATGTGATTGACCTAAACGCACGGGCTGAAGGTTATCAAATAATACGCCATTACCTCTATCATTATTCGATGCTTTATTATTTGTATCTGTAGATCCTTCGCTACCACCGTTGTTAAGGCTAGAACTGAGCATACGTTTGCGTGCTAATTCTTCAGAATCTTGGAGCATATGTGGAGGAATGGCTGTTTGAAGAAGTTTACTCAATGCCGGTGGAATATCCAAGTTTGAATCTTCTGTTTGTGTTGATTTTTCTGCTTCTTCTACAATCTTTGGCTCTTCTATAATCCGAGGGACATAGTTTGGTATAATTTGCTGTACTATTTGTTGTGGTTTTTCTTCCTCAACCTCCACGGTATTACGCATTTTAAAAGCTTTCCAAGTCAAGGCAATCGGTATCGCTACTATGACAATAAGTCCTACCATTAACAATGCACGGGTACCTGGAATTGTTGGACGACGTTCAGAACCTAGTTCGGACCCTCCATAGGTACCTTCAATATGTTTTTGTTCGACGTTGTCCAGTTTTATACCTTTTCCCTCTCCTTCCTTATTGTCAAACATCATTTTCCTCCTTTATTGATACGATAAACCACCGAAGATACTGTCCCTGTTGTGTTTGGTACGCCATTGGGGTCATAGGCTTCATTAAAAACAGCTAGAGCGCGTTTACCAAGCCGTATAAGCCATTTAGGATTGACCTTATGAACGGCGATAATATCATTAGAACTGCCGATAACGGTGCGTGGTATTAAGCTTTCATTACCTTCAGCATCTACGACATAAATCGATGGCATATCCATGTTAGCGGGAAATTTAAAGTAAGTAATACGCCCATTGTCCCAAGCATTTATCGGAGCAATATCTTGGTGACCACTCATGGTATAACTGAGATTATAGCCGTTGACGCTTTGGTGAAAACCACGTTCAATCGCAAGGCGTCGATTGTTTTCTTCTGACTTTTCATCGTTTGAATCGGGATAATGGAAAGCCAATTCATATGTTGATCCCGCACGGTCATTCCGAAATTGTAGTCGGAATTTATAACTCCGTTTGTCGGTTACAACGATGAGATTGGTATTGGCAAGTTCTGCTTTTGGTTTAATAAAAATATGCCGCCCTTTATGAGCAAAGGCATAGGCTTCAGAATCACCAAAGGCATGAGTTATGTACTGTTCACCTTCTTCAAGAATAATATGTGTTGCCACACCAAGAACTGTTTCAATTTGAACCACATCCGCTTCGTTATATGTTATATAGCGAATGCGGTGATCATATTGTGAATTTGATGGACTTTTGAGCGCCTGCACAGGTACCGTATAAAGAGAAGAAAACGAAGACAATAGAACAACGAACGCAAGTTTTTTCATAACAATCAATTCCTTAATCATTCAGCAGTATTTCTGGGTCAGAACGGTAACTTGTTACTTGAAAACCAAGGGGGTTAAGCAATCGATCAGATGATTTCATGGGTGCACCAACATAGGTGTAACCAATTGTTGCAATTTGGTGCTGTTTTGGTCCAGTAGCAGCACCGTTGCTGTCAAGTTGCTGAGTCGTAAAACGTACAGTTGCTTGACCGAGTCCATTAGGCTGGATTGATCGTACTTTAACTGTGATACGTGCTTTGTTGGAAAGCACTTTGTCCCGTGCATTTTCTCCATCATAGATTTTATAATATTCTTGTTGAACAGATGCCGCACTTAAAAGTGCTGTTGTGTCATAGTTCAGTTGAATGGTATCGTAGTCGTAAGTTTCGCGGTTAAGCACATATTGATTTAGCCAATATCTATCTACAACTTCACCATAGCTTTCTTCGTGTTCACGCATGATTGAGATAACATCAACTGCACCCGTCGTATTATCAACGCGCAATACTAAGGGAGTTGGAGCTGGTTGAGAAAATCCAACAACTCCACATATCATACCGAATAAGCCAAAAAGACCCACAGTACTCGCAACACGCCATGCCGTTCTGCGCGACCTTATAAATTCATTGATAAGATCACGTTCTAAGCCACGGCTTTCTTCATAATAACTTCTAAGTTGTTCGGCTTTCACTGGTTTTGCTTGTTTTGTTTTCATCTGTCTCCTCGCTTGATTTCGGCAGGGATTGTTTTATTAATAGGCACGCGATTCCTATCATTGGGCTGTTTTAGCTTTGGTGCTAATGCACAAGCCGATAAAAGGTTTGCAATCAAAATTATAAGAAT
>NZ_JBHIQG010000289.1:0-3076 GCF_042196425.1 Bartonella sp. AD328YNZD
ATAGCTGCAAAAATGCTTTCTTGGATTTGATGAACATACTCATCGGCTATGTCATCAATCTCATCTTGAATGACCGATACAAGATATTGATTTATAATGATAATCTAGCTCTGTTCATATTGAATTAGACCCTCGAATAACGTAGGATTCTCTCATTTCAAATCTGTTTATCTTGAATCAATCAAAACCACTTACTTGCACACCACAAGCGGGGTTGATGTGTGGGTAAAAATTGTACAAGAAAGGAGTAAAAATGGTTCTTATGAATCGTCTTAATGCAAGGGCTGTAGCAACATTGGGAGCTGGTAAATATAATGATGGTGCCGGCTTGCTTCTTCACAAACGTAAAGATGGTGGTGCTCAATGGCTTTATCGTTATACCATTCATGGTCGGCGCCGCGAAATGGGCTTGGGAGCGTTGCGAGATGTTTCTTTAAAACAAGCCCGTGAATTGGCAACTAGGTGGCGGGCTGTTTTACGTGAGGGGCGTGACCCTATTAAAGAACGCAACAAACAAAAGCGTGAGGCAATGCGCAATCTCCATTATTTAAAAGATATTGCTCTAGATGCTTTTGAAAGCCGTAAAGCTGAATTAAAAAATGATGGTGAGTCTTGTAATTGGTTTTTACATTTACGCCTCCATATTCTCCCTAAATTAGGCTGTCTGCCCGTTTCTGAGATTACACAAACAGAGATACGCGATACCCTTGCCCCTATTTGGCATACAAAAGCTGGAACTGCTCGAACAGCACTAATGCGTCTTAATCTTTGTCTCAAACATGCGGCTGCATTAGGGTTAGATGTTGATTTACAAGCTGTAGAAAAAGCACGCGCTCTCTTAGGCAAACAACGTCATAAAAAACAAAGCTTACCAGCCATGGATTGGAGAGATGTGCCGGCTTTTTACCAATTTCTCTGCAAAACAACAACTATAAAACATTTAGCTTTGCGTCTGCTTATCCTGACAGGCGTTCGTACCAACCCTTTGCGTCATATTCGTGAAGATCAGATTGAAGATGATATCTGGACAATCCCTGCTGAAAATATGAAAGGCAAGCGTGATGCCACAACAGAGTTTCGCGTCCCCCTATCATCTGAAGCAATAAAAGTAATTGAACAAGCCCGCTGTATCTCTAAAAGTGATTTCATCTTTTCACTTACCGGTCGTGGTCCTCTTTCACATACGATGATGGCGGCGTATATGAGAAAAAATAAAATTGAAGCTTGCCCCCATGGTTTTCGCTCTAGTTTACGCGATTGGCTAGCAGAAACAACCGATGCCCCCTATGAGGTCGCTGAAACTATTCTAAGTCATACAGTAGGAGGACAAGTAGAGCGCTCCTATCGTCGTACTGACTATCTAGAACAGCGCCGTGTCTATATGGATAAATGGGCGGCTTATGTCACGGGTCAAACCTAAAATATGGGGTGAATAACCCCATTATCTGTGGATAACTTTAGCTCTCTTCTCTCTCATTTTTTCTCAATAAGAGTCATAAATTATCACATCAGAAATTATATGATAAAATATTGTTTTCTATAAATAAAACATCTTTCTAAATGAACCAAAATGTGGTTAATAAATGGGCATGATTTGTTACCATTTTTTGATAGAAAGGAGTTTCGTATGACAGAAAATGATATTCTTTTGACAGACCGTGAAAGTGCAAAATTGCTTCATATGAGTGTCTCAACATTTCGCCGTCATGTAACTAATGGCTCTCTCCCCAAACCCCTAAAATTTGGTTTTTTATCGCGTTGGTTACAATCAGATCTTTTGAATGTCATCGAGCAAGCAAAACAGCAACGTTATAACGACGCGGCATAAAAAGAAAACCTTGTCACGTAAGAACGGACAAGGCTTTCTCTGCTGAAGCAAGACTTAAGGCTGGCATTCAAGTTGTTCTGAATGTTTTTTACAATAAGGGCTATTTAAGCGTCTCTCAACACTTCGCTGAGGCATGACAGCACCAGGACGACATATGGGAAGATTATCCGATTTATGATTTTCACACCAATCTTGTATTGTAAAGCTAGGGCGAAAACCTGATTGCGCCATACACATTTCAATACTGGCAAATTGATTCAAATCTAGCGCCACAACCTTATTAAGGTCCGGTACTCCACATTCTAAAAGTATTTTATTTCTCCATAATGCTGGAGAAAGTGAGGGAATTGAGTTAACACATCCAGTGAAACTTAACAGAGCTATACAACTCAACAGTTTTAAGATTTTCTTCATTATTTCCCTCTTTCAATGGATTTATTTACGATAAAAAGCTCTTAAGCCTGTTGATATTTTCTGTCACCGCTGCTTAAAACAACGGTGAACAATATTGAGATGACAGATTGAGGGAACAATCGCGCCATTCCAAGCAAAGGCAAGGATGGCGGATTGTTGATCATCACTTAAGATTGGCATTCATCCGCATTTTTATATTTTTTACAAAAAGGGCTGTTTAAGCGCTTTTCAACACTTCGTTTCGGAATGACCGCGCCTGGTCGACAAATCGGAAGGTTTTCCCTCCAATGATTCACACACCAAGATGGACCGCCATATCTGTCACGGAATCCTGCTTGAATCATACAAGCATAAATTGTTGCATTATCATTATTGCTGAGCTTTTGATTTTCAGCCTCAAGATAATTAAGATGTGGCATGCCACATTCTAATAAGGCTTTTCCTACCTCGGTAAAGTCTGCTCCTGGCTTGATCCACCCATATACTTCCCCTGGAGGAGATTTGTCCATATCACATCCAGTAATACTTAATAGAATGAGCAGGCTCAATAAGTTAAATCGTATTTTCATTTTTTGTTCCCTGTTCTCGTGGAATAAAATTTTATAAAATCAAATGAACCGTAATCATTTTTACACTTAGCACTTGCATCAGCATAACAATTATGGGTACTAGGATTATAGCCGATGATCGCTCCCCCCATCTCTCTGAGGGGTAGAATTAACGGATGTAATGAATCATATGGTTTGGAACGTACCCCATAAGCCGTAGGCCAATTGTAACCAATCACTGTACTAATGGGGTCTAACATATGACCTTGTATGTAGATATAATTTT
>NZ_JBHIQG010000290.1:0-3075 GCF_042196425.1 Bartonella sp. AD328YNZD
TTGGTAAAACTGATTTCTGCACCTTCTTTTTCAGCACCAATCTTGATAACCTTCGTATCTTCATCCTGCTTGACAAGGCTATCACTGACAACAGTGGTCACATCATTATGAACATTCGTAACAGAAGTACTAATATCAGAAAGAGCTTCCGCTACACTATTATAGCTTTTCTCACTTTCTTTGCCTGCTGCATCAACTTTCTTGATAACAAAATTGGGAGCTTTCCATTGTCCATTCTCGTAGCCAGCACCACCACCTAAATATATCGCGAGAGTGTTACTCATTGAATAAAGCTGATTGCCGGTAATCGCTTCTGTTGAGCTTTCAGAAACCTCTCCATTTGCAAGAAATTTAATCTTGCTATTCGTTTTTGTTCCCTTTTTCTCCCCATGCTGTGCTAAAAATGCACCCTCAGCACTACTCCAATTTAAAGAATCCTGTGCAACACCTTCTGATACTTCTTTAATGCGCTGATTTACATGCTTGATATTTTCATCAAGACCTGAAAAAGCCGTGCCAACACCAGTATACGATTTATCTTTTACCTTACCTTCTTCAGAAACCTCGGATAATTTATAGGTTGGCTGTGTAAGAGCGCCATCTTTAAAGGAGGATTCTCCACCTAAGAACTTAGCAATATCCTCACCAATTTTATTGATCTGACCACCCGTAATTACATCATGTGAATCCTTGATAATCTTACCATCAGCAACATTATGGAGTGAAACTGGGGAAGAATCCTTACCTTTTCCTAAAGTTATATTCGTATAATCAGTTTCACCCTTTTCCTTTTTATCGTAATGAACAACAATGGAATCTTCTGACTGAAGATTATTAGAAAGTTCCTTCAGACTTTCATCAAGCTGACCTTTGTTAACTGCTTCATTATTCTTCGTTGCGGCCTTCACACCAGAAAGCGTCCGATCTGCTTGATCCTTATTTGCAATATTAATTTCTGTACCGCTCGTTTCTTTACCAACAGTGATAGGTGCAGTTTCATTATCCTGCTTAACAAGGCTATCACTGACAACATTCGTCACATCATTATGAACATTCGTAATAGAACTCGCAATACCTGCAAATGCATCCGCTATACTCTGATAGCTTTTTTCAATTTCAGTACCATCACCATTGACGGTTTTAAGCTTGAAGGTAGGTGCAAACCACTCCCCTTTTTCATACTTAGCACCACCACCGAAATATGTCGCAAGCGCACTACCCATCGAATAAAGCTGATTACCGGTTATTGCTTCTGTCGAACCCTTTAAAACGTCTCCATCTAACAAAAACTTCAATTTGCTATTGCTTTTGCCTTTACCTTCTCCATGCATCGCTACAAAGGCACTATCTGCCTCGCTCCAGTTCAAAGAATCCTGCGCTACACTTTCAGAAACTTCTTTAATACGCTGATTCACATTCTTGATATTTTTATCAAGTCCAGTAAAAGCACTACCGACATCGTTATAAGAACCGTCTGTTACTTTTCCTTCCTCAGAAACATGAGATAATTTATAAGTAGGGTTGGTAAAGCTACCATCTTTAAACGCCGCATCACCACCTAAAAACTTAGCAACATCTTGAGAAATCGTGTTGATCTGACTACCATTAATCGCATCATGTGAATTTTCAGCAATGGTACCATCCGCTATATTATGAAGTGCAACTAGTCCTGCATCCTTACCTTTACCTAAAGTCACACTGCTATAATCAGTTTTACCATCTGCCAGCTTATCGTAGTGAACAACAGCTGAATCATCAGACTGAAGGCTGATAGAAAGATCCTTCAGACTTGCATCAAGCTGCGCTTTATTGACTGCTTCATTGTCATTCTCTGCTGCCTTAATACCTGAAAGCGTCCGTTCTTTGCCCTTTTCGTCCAGAAGACTTATTTCCGTACCTGCTACTTCTTTACCAATAGTGATAACCTTCGTATCATCATCCTGCTTGATAAGGCTATCACTGACAACATTAGTTACATCATTATGAACATTCGTGATAGAACTCGCAACTCCAGCAAATGCTTCCGATACACTATTGTAAACCTTTTCCTCACCAGCACTACCATCAGAATTAACAGTTTTAAGCTTGAAGGTAGGTGCAACCCATTCTCCCTTTTCATTATAACCTGCACCTCCACCAAAATACGTCGCAAATGTCTGATTCATTGAATAAAGTTGATTACCAGTGACAGCATCCGTTGATTTAGCGCTAATCTCACCATTTGCTAGAAACGTAATTTTGCTATTGCTTCCTTCCGTTCCATGCTTAGCTAAAAACGCATTGGCTTCATTACTCCAATTCAAAGAATCTTGTGCAACTCCTTCTGAAACTTCCTTAATACGCTGATTCACATTTTTGATATTATCATCAAGACCTTCAAACGCACCACCCACACCATCAAAGGCGCTCGTGCTTACCTGACCATCTTCAGAAATATGCGATAATTTATACCTTGGCTGTGTAAGAGCTCCATCTTTAAAGGATGCTTCTCCACCTAAAAACTTAGCTACATCCTCACCGATTTTATTAATCTGTCCACCCGTAATCGCATCATGTGAACCCTTGGCAATCTGACCATCAGCAACATTATGCAAACCTACAGCTGCCTTATCCTTACCTTTACCTAAAGTTACACTCGTGTAATCAATGCCACCATTATCACCCTCTTTTTTATCATAATGAACAACAGCTGAATCTTCTGACTGAAGGCTGGTAGCAAGTTCCTTCAGACTTGCATCAAGCTGACCCTTGTTAACGGCATCATTGTCTTGTTCTGCATCTTTCACACCAGAAATAACCCGTTTCACACCGCTTTTGTTTGCAACATTGATTACAGTGCCATTTGTCTCCTTACCAACAGTGATAGGAGCCGTTTCGTTATCCTGCTTGACAAGGCTTTCACTCACTACATTCGTAATCTCTTTGCTGATCTCATTTTTTACATTCGTAACAGAAGTACCAACTCCAGCCAAAGCATCCGCCACATTGCTATAAGTTTTCTCTTCAGATTTACCATCATCCTTAACTGTCTTAACCTTAAAACTTGGAGCTTTCCATTGTCCTTGCTCATCATAG
>NZ_JBHIQG010000291.1:0-3069 GCF_042196425.1 Bartonella sp. AD328YNZD
CATCGTTCTGGAATGGATGCGATGTTATTAGCTAGTTTGGTTCCAAGTGATTTAAAGGGCAAGGTTGTTGATTTAGGTGCTGGTGCTGGAGCTGCAGGGTTAGCTGTTGCTTCGCGTTGTCTGAAAGTTCATGTTACCTTAGTTGAACGTTCGGCTTTTATGATATCTTATGCTCAAAAAACGCTTATGCTAAAACAAAATAAACAATTTGCTGGCCGCATTTGTTTGCTAGAAGCAGATGTTACTTTCAAAGGGAATGAACGTATAAAAGCAGGTTTGATAGATAATAGCTTTGATTTTGCGATTATGAATCCACCTTTTAATAATCCTACTGATCGCAAGACACCTGATCAACAAAAATCTGAAGCACACGTTATGCCTGAAGCGATGTTTGATAATTGGTTGCGGAGTGCAGCAGCGATTGTCAAGCCAGGTGGATACTTAGGGCTCATTGCACGACCACAATCACTAGTAGATATTTTGCGTGCTTTAGAAGGGCGCTTTGGTGGTATTTGCATCGTTCCTGTGCATGCACGTGCAAAGACAGCAGCAATTCGTCTTTTATTTTACGCAAAACGAGGAAGCAGAGCAGCTTTATCTATTTTACCGGCACTGGTGATACATGAAGATAATGGTCATACTTTTTCACCACGGATTGATGCAATTAATAATGGATATATAAGCTTGTGGGAACTTTTGTAATGGTATCTTGTGTTTTTCAGTTTATTCTTTAAAGTCTACACTTTGTTACTAGGGAGGTTTAGCTTTTGTATGAAATTATATTTCTGGTTGTAATGTGGGGATTGATTGGCGCTTTTGGATGGTATCGCGTTGTTCCTTTTTGTTGTCCTGTCCTCTTTAATTTTTCTTAACTTATAAGGAGATTTTGTTTTGATTGACGTTATCAAGAAACTTATTCCCCATCGTTTTTCTTCCAATAAACTAGAAATTCCTGTCGTTCGCCTTCAAGGGGCGATTATGGATTCATCAGCATCTATATCTCGTACGCTTTCCCTTAGTAGATGTGCTAGTCTTTTAGAGAAGGCTTTTGCGTACAAAAAAGCACCGGCTATTGCCCTTATTATCAATTCTCCTGGAGGTTCACCTGTACAATCGCGTTTAATCTTCAAGCGTATTCGTGATTTGGCAGAAGAAAAAAATAAAAAGGTTCTTGTATTTATTGAAGATATAGCAGCATCCGGTGGTTATATGATTGCTTGTGCAGGAGATGAAATTTTTGCAGATCCTTCTTCGATTGTTGGTTCCATTGGGGTGGTTTCAGCTTCCTTTGGTTTTCCGGAACTTTTAAAGAAAATTGGTGTGGAACGGCGCGTTTACACAGCAGGAAAGAACAAGGTTACACTAGATCCATTTCAGCCTGAAAAAAAGGCGGATATTGAGCATTTGAAATCTCTCCAACTGGAAGTACATCAAACTTTTATCGATTTAGTTAAAGAGCGGCGTTCTACAAAATTATCAAATGATTTGAATCTCTTTACAGGAATGTTTTGGAGTGGAAAAAAAGGCGTTGAACTTGGTTTGATTGACGGATTGAATGATGTACGTTCTGTTATTAAGGAGCGCTTTGGTAATGATGCAAAACTTCGACTTATTATGCCTCCAAAAAGTTTTTTAAGCCCTAAAACGCATTCAGGAGTGACTGCTCATACAGTTTATACAGCAGTTGACAGTGCGTTGATGGCAGCAGAAGAGCGGGCACTTTGGCAGCGTTACGGTTTGTGAGGCCAAAAATCATTCGAGAGGAGATTTTATCTAAAAACAGATGATAGAAGAAAAAAGGCTTGAAATGATACGAAAGTTTATTTTGTATAAGAATTCTTCATATTTATTACTTATTTAGAAAATGATTAAGAATATTTCAAGCTATTTATAGGGTTTATGCTACAGGTATGAATGAAAGGGGCATATTTATAAAAGAACTCTGTATAGGTTAATATTACGTCATATGATATCACATGTAAAAGCTTCGATCCAAAGACATTCTTATGTATTTACACCCATTAAATTGAATTTAGCTTTGCATGTTGTGGGGCAACGTGCTGATGGTTATCATTTAATAGAAAGTTTGGTTTATTTTAGTCTTAGCGGTGATTGCTTACACTATGCGTCTTGTGAAAGTGACCAGTTTGTTTTAACGGGGCCATTTGCAAAAGGGCTTGTTTCTCATTCAGATAATTTGGTTATTCGTGCACGGGATTTTATGCATAAGACTTTTCCTGAAAGTGCTCAACCTGCGTTTTTTCGACTTGTAAAAACATTACCTGTTGCCTCAGGTATTGGTGGTGGCTCAGGTGATGCTGCTGGGGTTGTAAGCATGTTGTATCAACAGTGGAATCTTGATTGCCCTTATGAAAAATTAGCAAAAATGAGTTTAGTTCTTGGTGCTGATGTACCCATGTGTCTTTTTGCATTAGAATATCAGCAGCCACTTTTGGTTAAAGGGATTGGTCAAAAGATTATACGATTGCAAGAGGCTTGTTCACTGGCAATGGTATTGGTTAATCATGGACAAGAGATTTCAACACAAGCTGTTTTTAAAGCGTTAGAGAAGCGTCATCATCCTTCTTTAAAAATTGATTCAGTCGCTTTAAAGACTGTTGATTCATTGGTTGAGGTTTTACAAGAAACGCGTAATGATCTTTTTTCTCCGGCATTAAAAATGGCACCTCAGTTAGCCGAAGTGTTATCTGTATTAGATGAATGTGGGTCTCTTTTTTCTCGTATGTCTGGAACGGGGGCAACTTGTTTTGGCATTTTTAAAAATCAACAAGCAGCGCAAAAGGCAGCTCTTTTTATCAAATCAATGTACCCAAATTGGTTTGTAAAACCGATCATAACTTTAGGAACTATTTGAGAAATAAAAACTTTTATTTTGTCTTGATTCTACTATACATAATGAAAAGGGTAACTAAAGAAATCTACTTTTTGTTTTTTAAACAAAATGAATACATGCTAGAATAATTTTTTAGAAGAAAAATGGACAATAGGATACTCTTTATCTCATGGTTTGTTTTTATCTTTTGTGTAAGAATTCGCAGAATGTTTGAA
>NZ_JBHIQG010000292.1:0-3068 GCF_042196425.1 Bartonella sp. AD328YNZD
ATTTTATATATCCACCCTATGTTTTATGTAAAGCCAGAATCCCAAAATATCACAATTTAAAATTGTATTATTTATAAAAACGCGTAAAAATATAGATAGAAATAAAAACTCTACCCCAAAGCGGTGATTTCAAGAGAATTTAATAAAAATACACTAAAGGAAGAAAAACAGCATAAGAAGCAAAAACTGCAAACCAGAAAGCCCTATCTCGTTTCTAAAAAGAAACAAACTTGCTCATGCAAAAAAACATTTTTTTAAAAAACTTGTTTAAAAAGTTGCAAACAAATAATAAAAAACCACAAGCTATGCTTATGGCTTTTTAAACAACTTACCCCAAGACGATCACCTAAAAACGATAGCGCAATCCACCAGAAAAACTGATTCCAGAAAAACCACCTTTACTCAACTTATGCTGATAAACCAAATCACCATGAAGCGCAAATTTTTGAGACAAGCGAGCATTAAGACCTAATCCAGCCTCTAGAGAAGAACCAAAAGCCGCTAACTGGAAAGAATCTTTAAAACGCACAGCTCTTTCTTTGCCAAAATCATGAGCAAAATGAATCTTTCCATAAAAAGAAACATCACGATCTTTTTCAGACGCAGTAAGAGTCTTTATCAAACGACCACCCATACGCACCATCAATTGATCAAGTTTATCCATCTCAATATTAAAATTATCAATATCGCGGGCCTCATTAAATTGAAGATGCTGATAAACAACCTGAACCTGTGGATCAAAAACAACACCTTCATATCCTGTGGCAATTTTCTGACCACTCATCAAGGAAACACTTAAAGGGTTACCTTTCAATGTTGCCGTTTTACCCCGTGCAGTTGTCAGAACATCTCCCTTAAACAGACCATACGATAACAAACCATCAACATAGAATCCTACATCATGCTGCATACTGCCATAAACTGTAGCAGTCCATTTATCAAATGTACTTTTTTGGCTTTGTGCAACATCTCGAGGTTGTAGAGAAAGCTTTCCATAAGACCCCATCACCCCAAAGGATATAACACTGTCAACATTTTCAACAGTTTGTAGCAAAACACCTGTCTCTAGTGCATAGTACCCTAGATCTCCCCCATAACCATATTCAAGCGCAGATAAATCTGAGGCATAACGATAACTCCCACCATAGCCACGCAAAAATGAAGCAGGATTTTCATGAATTTCCAACATTCCACTAAAATTAGTCCGTACTATCTCTAACTGCTTGTTTTGATTACTGATATCTATCAAACCAGCGTGGAATAAACTATTTGGCAAAAGCAGATAAGTTGGCACCTGAGGAACAACAACCTTAACGCCTTGCCTAGAATGATGCTCACCACCTAAACCAAGTTTAGAACCCTGAGTTAATCTAAATGTAGTATCAGAATCAACAAATCCATTTTCGAGGCGGAAATCCCAAAAATCTCCTTCACCTTCGACTAATCTTTGAGACGCACTCGCTCTTCCTAATTCAGAGTTTGGGCCATAAGCATGAAGCCTATATTGGTAAGGTAGACCGTCCAATGCAATATAATCACCATCCAACAAGAAAGAATCTTTCTCTGCTGTTCCAGAAACCTGAATAATCGAGATACCTTTATCATTTCCATAATGCCCCGTACCACCTCCTGGACTTCCTGAAACACCATGCACATGTATTATTGTTTTTCCTTCAATATCACCATGGAATAAAAGACGATCCGTTTTTTGATTCTGAAGAGCCCCCCCCTTATTCAAATAGGTGTTGAGATAAAGATGTGCATTACCTTGTGCTTTATAAACTTCACCTGTTCCTCTCCCAACACGAAGTGTTTGATAGCCATCAACTATGTTAGTTTCTGGTTGTTCAAAAATAATAGAACTATCAATAAGATGTATTAATGAAATTGATGAAACACCTATAGAACTAGAAACTTGTAAATTTTTATTTTTCGGCCGTGATAAAATCCATTTTGAATCACCTCTCAACCGAAATTCAGCAGAAGAACTTTCATCAACATGTGTCCCCCCTACAAGTGTAGAAGCATCCACTGAAACCTTCACAAAAGAGCCATCCTCAACCTTCAGTAATAAATCTCCAGAAAGTTTGGAATTATCCAACAGCCTAACAACACCACCAGATCCTCTGCTATAAATAGCTGCACTCTTTGGAACTGTAAAAGAGGTTCTTGTCAAGCCAACAATCCCTCGTACGGGTAAGTTCGTTTTTGGAAGACTTCCGAACATCTCTTCCTCACCCGCAAAAATATAAAAATAATGAGGATACTCGTGATCCTTCATTTCCTCATTTCTGTCTCCTAGTCCCTCCCAAAAACGCAACCCATAAGACGTATTACTTTCTACCAAAACCGTAGAATCCACGATAGTTATAAAGATACCCTTCCCATCGATATTATTCCCATGCATTGAAAAACCATGAGCATTGGCTAGATTAACTTTACCTTTCTCAAAATGGATACTCCCAGCATCAAACGCATGAAAAGCTGAATTTTCATTATGGTCATCTATACTCATCCCCTGACTACCTTGTTCGGTAATAGAACTACTCCTTAAATCGACCTGTCCCCAATTTCTTACTTCAACTCCGATACCCTTTGTAAAGTTAATCTCTCCTCTTTCTATAATCACTTGTCCATGTTCACTCGCCACGACCCCATACTTCCAAAAACTTTCTTTTGAAATAACAGCACTTGAAGCATCCTTAACAGTTATATTTTTCCCGAAGAGAAGCGTTTTTCTTCCAGATGCTTGTATAGCAACAGTTTCATTCGTATTTTCATCAGTTTTTTGATAATTTTTATTGTAAAAGTAGTGTTTTTTACCATCATTACACCGATAAAATTCACTATTCATAATACATGAAAATTGATCCTGATTATTTTGTGTCTTACCATTAACGCCAGAACGACCTTGTACCCCAGTATTAACAACAGCACCATCTTGAACCGTAGCATCAACATTGTGTGCAAAAAAAAGAAATGCTGTTGTAAAAGTACATAAGGAAAAACGATTTTTAAATAGATTGACCATAATTACACCATAATTTTGCCCATAAAAGTAACACGTA
>NZ_JBHIQG010000293.1:0-3049 GCF_042196425.1 Bartonella sp. AD328YNZD
TAAATATAACGTGGAAAGCATTGACCTTTTTCTATTGCATCTAAACTAGGTAAGGCTTTATTCATCAATACAGAAAAGCCTCCCATTGCTCCTATGCCTGTAATTTGTATTACTTTATTTTCGACGATTCGTCCCATTGGGAATATACACGGCATTTGATAGACTCTATGGTTAAAAACACGACTATAGTAAAGCCATTGCTTCGTAAAAGGACGATATAGGCTTTGAATAAGACATTGATCTTCAAATTCAAAAACCTTTCCTCTTACAAACTCTTCTTTCAGACTACTACTCCAACAAATTTTTTTAGCATCAACACTAACAAAATTGTTTACAGCATTTGCACGTAACTTACGGTCAGCATGCGGATAGACATTATTAAAACGTTCCACTTCGCTATTATAGAAAGCAATCATATGACTCATGTTTTTTGCTAAAACTTCACGATTTGAGTTATATGCCCAAGCATCACGGTTAGTTTGTATACCACACGAAAAAGTTTCAAAGAGCTTTTTATTATTTTCCCTTTTCTTATTATTACCCTTTTTATCACCCAAGGTTAGAAAGCTAGCAAAACTGTCATCACGTTGATGAATCCAGTCACCATGCTTGTCTGGTGTAATGAGTTGCCAGCCTTGTTCATGGGTAATACCATCAATACTGCAAAATTCGTCAAGGATCTCAAGTTTCCTTTTAGTTGTAAGATTACTACCAATGTCGTGATAGTAAATTTTACATGATTCAGTCACATTGGGCTTTTTGATAAAGAGCGTTATAGCGATACCGGTCATACTACCATTGCCAAAAACATTTTCCCCTTCTTGAGCGTTATTTTTGTTCATCATATTTTTACGAATATCTCCCCGTAAATTAAGCACATAAATACTCGTAAATTCATTGGCTAAAGATTTTCGTAAGCAGTCCATTGTTGGCTTTTCTACATAACCAGAACCAGAAACAAAGCCGATTACTCCAGCATTATCAATACGGTCACTAGCCCAACGAATAGCACGAATATAACTATCATAAAGCGCTCGTATATTCGTTACTTTAGATTGAGCAGCGTAGGTTTCACGAATGCGATCATCTAATATCGGATAAGCTGTATTCTTTGCATTGTCGTTTTCGCTTTTTTGACCTACCGAATAAGGGGGATTGCCAAAGATAACTTCAATATTCAGCTTCTTTTGAAGTTCTAAATATTCACTGTTTTCCTCTAGTAAACCTTTCATCAAATCTTGTTTTTCAAGCATACGAAAGGTATCTGTCAAACCAATATGTTTAAAAGGAATATACTCTCCTTTCATAAGACTATGATAGGTCGATTCAATGTTAATCGCTGCTATGTAATAGGCGAGTAAAACAATCTCATTGGCGTGGATATCATGACGGAATTTATATTCCATATCCTCTGGTTTGATCAGTTTAGATTGTAAAAGCCTTGTGATAAAGGTACCCGTCCCCGTGAAAGGGTCAAGAATAGAAACACCCCGTGACCCCAAGCTTTTGCCAAACTCATTACGCAACACATCATCAACAGAATGAATGATAAAATCAACAACTTCAACGGGCGTATAAACAATCCCAAGCTTATCCGTAGTTTTCTTAAATGCCTTGGCAAAAAAGCTTTCATAAAGCGTAATAATAAGATTTTGCCTTGCTTGTGGTGTGGTAATCCCAGAAGCACGAAGCCTTACACTGTTATAAAACTCTTGTAACTCCTTGGATTCTTCATCGATATTCGTTTTATCGAGTTCTGTTAAGATTTTTTCCATGGCTTGCGAAATGGCATTGTTCTGTACAAATTCATTGCCCTCAAACAAGGCTTCAAACACAGGACGGGTGACAAGATGTTGTGCTAACATCTCAATCGCTTCCTCTTGTTTTATTTCACTGTTTAAGTTGTTCTTTAATTCCTTATGAAAGGCATCAAAAGCATGAAAGGCTTCACTGGTTTCATCAGCAAGCAAGTTTTGGAGATGCGTGATATGATTTTGTGCAATCTCAGCCACATTGCCCGCCCAATTTTCCCAATAATCCGCAATAGCAAATTTCTTTGCAAGAAGGGTTTTGAGAGCATTGGGAAACTCTTTATAAAAAGGTAATCTCATTTGCCCTTTATAACTATGCTGCGGTTCATGAGCGGCTTTTCCAATCTCAAGTCCCATATGTTCTGATTTTTCATGGATCTGGAGTTTATCCTCAACCGCGGTCATGCTCTTTAAGGCGACAATCTCCAAAGTATCACTAACATCTTGCCCTAAGATCATTTGGTTAAGGGTGATTTCAAAATTCTCATCATGAGCAAGCAAAGCATTGATCACTTGCCAGACTACCTTGTATCTCTTATTGTAGCGTAAAGCCTGTTCAGCAGAAACCCCAGCAGGGATCCCGACTGGTAAAATGATGTAGCCTCTTTTCTTGCCCTTTGCACGCCGCATGATACGCCCCACCGCCTGTATCACATCCACATGACTTTTACGCGGGTGTAAAAACATGATGGCATCAAGAGCGGGGATATCCACCCCTTCAGACAGACATCTTACATTGGTGAGCACACGACACGTATTTTCCCCCGCATCTTCCTTAAGCCAATCAAGGGCTTTATTGCGCATTTTGGCACTTTGTGTTCCATCAATATGATCAAAGGTACACTGAAGCGGCGGGGTATCTTTATAGAGTTGATGAAGATTAAATAATTCTTCCTGTATCTCTTGAGAATTGAAGGTATCACGGATACGTTCAGAAGTTTTAATGTCTTTACAAAAAGCCAAAGCCCGCCGCATAGGGTTAGGGTCATCACTTAAATCAACCTTGAGATCTATTTTGGCAAGGGCTTGATAACAGCCTATGATCTTGGTTTTATCATCAAGAATAAGTTCATAATTCTCATCGGTCATTAGATGTTGAATGGATTGACTTACTTCTTCTTCATTAACACCCAAAACAATAATCTTATAAGGTGCTAAAAGTTCATTCTGAACGGCTTTTGAGAAAGTATAGGTATAAAGCTCTTTTCCATAGAGCTCTTCATCATCCATAGACGCTA
>NZ_JBHIQG010000294.1:0-3031 GCF_042196425.1 Bartonella sp. AD328YNZD
TAAAGCAACCAAATGATAGAAACCGCGTACCCATTAATAAAACAATCCCTGCCGAAATCAAGCGAGGAGACAGATGAAAACAAAACAAACAAAACCAGTGAAAGCCGAACAATTAAATAGTTATTATGAAGAAAGCCGAGGTTTAGAACGTGATCTCATAAGTGAGTTTATAAGATCGCGTAGGACGGCATGGCGTGTAGCAGGTGCTGTTGGTCTTTTTGGCTTATTTGGTATGATATGTGGAGTTGTCGGTTTTTCTCAACCAGCTCCCACCCCTTTAGTATTACGTGTTGATAATGCAACAGGTGCAGTTGATGTTATCTCCATCATGCGTGAACATGAAACCAGCTATGGTGAAGTTGTAGACAGATATTGGCTCAATCAATATGTGCTTAACCGCGAAACTTACGACTACGATACCATTCAACTGAACTATGACACAACAGCACTTTTAAGCGCAGCAGCTGTTCAACAAGAATATTTAAAAATTTATGAAGGAGAAAATGCGCGGGATAAAGTTCTGTCTAACAAAGCACGTATCACAGTTAAAGTACGATCAATCCAACCTAATGGGCTCGGTCAAGCAACTGTACGTTTTACGACCCAACAGCATGACAGCACCGGTGCTGCTGGAGCAAAACAACACCAAATCGCAACAATTGGCTACACTTATGTTGGTTCACCTATGAAATCATCTGATCGATTGCTTAACCCCCTTGGTTTCCAAGTGACAAGTTATCGTTCTGACCCAGAAATACTATTGAATGATTAAGGTATTGATTGTTATGAAAAAACTTGCATTCATTGTTCTATTGTCTTCGTTTTCTTCTCTTTATACGGTGCCTGTGCAAGCACTCAAAAGCCCATCAAATTCACAATATGATCATCGCATTCGCTATATAACATATAACGAAGCTGATGTGGTTCAAATTGAAACAGTTCTTGGTGTGGCAACACATATTATTCTTGAAGAAGGTGAACAGTATATCACTCATGCCTTTGGTGATTCAGAGGCCTATGCCTTTGCGCATAAAGGAAGACATATTTTTATTAAACCAAAAGCAGAGCTTGCCAATACCAATCTCATCGTTGTAACTGATAAACGAAGTTACAAATTCCGACTGCAATTTCGCAATGACCGTGCAGGAGCAACTTATGAATTGGCTTTCCATTATCCCAATTCAAACGATGAAAAATCAGACACAAACAATCAACGGCTTGCAATTGAACGTGGTTTTCACCAAAGCGTAAAAGGTTATAATCTTAGTTACACCATGAGCGGTCACCAAGATATTGCGCCAATAAATGCTTGGGACAATGGGCGTATTACTTACTTTAAGTTTCCTGCTAACATGGACATGCCATCGATTTATGTCGTAGATGCTGAGGGGAATGAAAGCTTAATACCACGTACCGTTGTTGGCAGTTCTAATGATATTATCGCCGTTCATAAGGTCAATCCTAAGTGGCTTATACGACTTGGAAAACGTGCTTTAGCTGTTTTTAATGAAGCCTATGATCCCAATGGTATACCAAATACAACTGGAACAATATCTTCAGTGGTTCATCGCGTCAATAAAGGAGGAAAATGATGTTTGGTAATGAGAAGGGAGAGGGGAAAGGTACAAGACTAGACAATGCAGAGCAACGACATGTCGAAAGCGTGTATGGAGGATCGGAACTAGGTTCTGAACGCCGTCCGACAATTCCAGGTACTCGCGCATTGTTAATGGTAGGACTTATTGTCATAATAGCGGTACCGCTTGCTTTGACCTGGAAATCTTTTAAAATGCGTGACACCGTAGAAGTGGAGGAAGAGAAACCACAACAAACAGTACAGCAAATTATACCAAGCTATACCCCCCGAGTTATAGAAGAGCCAAAGTTTGTAGAAGAAGCAGATAAGCCAACACAAACAGAAGACTCAACTTTGGATATTTCACCAGCCTTGAGTAAGCTTCTTCAAACAACCATTCCCTCACATTTACTTAAAGATTCTGAAGAATTAGCACGCAGACGTATGCTCAGTTCTAGCCTTAACAACGGTGGGGGTGAAGGATCTGCAGAGACAAAAAAAGCATCGAATGATGATGGAAATAGTGGCGCATTATTCGACCGTCTCCAACCAGTTCGTTTAGGTCAATCACATGCAGCACAACTTCGTAATCGTGACTTCTTGATTACGCAAGGAACACAAATAGATTGCACATTGGAAACAAAGATCATCACATCACAACCAGGCATGACGACATGTCATCTAACACGTGATATTTACTCCACAAGTGGTCGCGTTGTTTTGCTCGACCGTGGTTCTAAAGTTGTTGGTTTTTACCAAAGTGGCATACAACAAGGACAAACGCGTGTATTTGTGCAATGGTCACGCATTGAAACGCCTTCTGGTGTTGTTGTCAATCTTGACTCACCTGGTACAGGTCCTCTTGGTGAATCAGGTATCGGCGGCTGGGTTGATAGACACTTTTGGGAACGATTTGGCAGTGCCATTATGGTCAGCATCATCGGTGATTTAGGAGAATGGGTAAGAAGCAAAATTAATAAAAATAGTAAAGAGAATTCACAAACTCAAAATGTTCAATCTCAAGGTGTTCAGAATGCTGAATCGATAGTGACCGATGTTCTTCAAGGTTCCATCAATATTGCACCAACACTTTATAAAAACCAAGGCGAACGAGTGAACATCTTTGTTGCTCGTGATCTGGATTTCAGCGATGTCTACAGTCTCGTCACACGTTAACCCAATACAGAAAGATCAAGCAGTTTCTCAGCTTTTGCAACCGCTTGATCATTTTTTAGAAGATCCGCAGATCACTGAATTATCGATCTGCCGCCCCTGTGAAGTATGGACAAAAAGCTTTAAGGGTTGGCAGGTATATAGCGTGCCAGAATTAACAACCACTTTTTTGCAAACGCTTATTACAGCTATTATCGTTTATAATGGTATGGCTCCCAGAAGTATTAATTATGTGCTCTTGCCTGGTGGACAACGTGGTACAATTATACAAACACCAGCTGT
>NZ_JBHIQG010000295.1:0-3028 GCF_042196425.1 Bartonella sp. AD328YNZD
GATTTTTTTACACGCTATATGTTTGAGAATTCAGAGCGGTGTAAAAAACAGCAGGAAGTAGATATCCAAGTTATTGTTGGCAATCCTCCTTATTCGGTAGGACAAAAAAGCGAAAACGATAATGCAAAGAATACACCTTATCCGATATTAGATGACCGCATTCGTGAAACCTATGCTGCTCAATCTAAAGTAACAAATATACGAGCACTTTATGATAGCTATATACGCGCTATTCGTTGGGCGAGTGACCGTATTGATAATGCTGGGGTAATCGGCTTTGTCACAAATGGAAGTTTTTTAGATGCAAATTCTATGACGAGTTTAAGAAAGTGTTTTGTTAAGGAATTTAGCAGTATTTATGTGCTCAATTTGCGAGGAGATATTCGCAAAAATATGACGAATAAAGAGACTTCTCAAGAAGGAGAAAATGTTTTTGGCAATGGTAGTATGACCGGTATTGCCGTGACCTTATTTATAAAAAATCCCAATGCTTTTGGATCTTGTAAAATTTACTATCACGACATTGGTGATAATCTCACAACAAAAGAAAAACTTACTACTCTTGAATACTTTGGTAGTATTAGTGGTGTTACGCGTGAAAGCGGTTGGAAAATAATTACACCAGACAAGCACGGTGATTGGATCAATCAACGTGATGATAGTTTCAAGACATTCCTGGCTCTAGGTGTTAAAAAAGAGCATGATAAAAAGCTATTTGAAACTTATTCTCGTGGTATTATGACGAGTCGTGATGCATGGGTATATAACTCAAGCCGTAGTGTTTTATCAAAAAACATGAGTAATATGATTGCCTTCTATAATAGCGAAGTAGAACGTTTTAATAATACTTATGCACACACCGACCGTAAAATACGTACTAATGCTGTAAATGATTTTGTAAATTCAGATGAAAGAAAAATTAGTTGGAGTCGTGCACTTAAACAAGAGTTGGCAAAAGGTAAGTTTTTTGATTTTAAAAATGCATATCTTACGCAAAGTTTATATCGTCCTTTTATACAGCAATGGCTCTATTATAATCGCATTTTCAACGATATGGTTTACCAAATGCCGTGGATATTCCCTATAGGGCAAGCAGCAGAGAATAAAGTAATACAAGTTACTGGTGTAGGAGCAAGAAGATTTTCTGTATTGATGAATAAAGCCTTACCTAGTTTAGATGCAATAGAAAAAGGTCAATGCTTTCCACGTTATATTTACGAAGACACTACGGTTTCAAAAAGTAAAAGTGGGAAACAATCCCATTTATTTACAAATTCTACAGAGAAAAACACAACATCTGGTTTACAGAGACGTGATGCCATTACGGATGAAGGACTAGCATATTTTAAAGCCGCTTATCCTAATGAAACCATAACAAAAGATGATCTATTCTATTATGTTTACGGTCTACTTCATTCAGAAGATTATCGCTCTCGTTATGCTGATAATTTATGCAAAGAATTACCTCGTATCCCATGTGTAAAGAGTGCTGATGATTTTGGGAAATTTGTAACAGCAGGGCGTGAATTGGGTCATTTGCATGTGAATTATGAAGATGTAGAGCCGTATCCCGTGACCTTTAAAAAGGGTAATCCAAAACAGACAGAAATCTCTAATCCCGAAAAATTCTATTATGTAACTGAAATGAAATTTGCAAAAGCAGCTAAAGAGAAAGGAAAATCCGAAAAGGATAAATCAACAGTTATTTACAATAGCAATATTACCATAACAGATATCCCTCTTGAAGCTTATGAGTATATCGTCAATGGCAAGCCTGCTCTTGAATGGGTTATGGGGCGTCAATGTGTTAAGACTGATAAAAAGAGTGGCATTGTCAATGATGCTAATCGCTATGCTGTTGAAACCGTTGGAAACCCTGCCTACCCTCTAGAATTGTTTCAAAGGGTTATTACCGTAAGTTTAGAGACAATGAAAATCGTAAAAAACTTACCAAAATTGGAAATAAGAGAAACTGAATAACTTATAAAGCATGCTCACATAATGGATATGTTAATCTCACAAGGGGTATAGAGCTTATAACCATAATCTATACCCCCTTTATACATTGCTTACATATAAGCTTTAAAATGATAGCTTTATTAACATCGAACTTGTGGCTAAAATTCGTAATTATGCTGCTATTTTCCTAACTCTACTTTGGGACGATAAGCCCCTCTTTGGCTAGTTTCTCAACAGTTGTTTCTGCAACGCTTACTATGAGATTAGAAAATGATGCAAAAGCATTTCCATCGCTATAGCCTTTTGCTAGCCATATGGTTTCTTTGTTTTTTGTATTGTGAATAAGGTAAACACTAACACTTATGGCGGGCTTACTAATATTATATCCACCGGTCACATAACTTGGTGTCGTCTCAGTTTCTATGGTAACAGAGTTTCCAAATCTCGAAATAGAACTTGTAGAGGTTCCTGGATGATATGTTGGCGGGATATACGTCTGTGATATAGCACGATTATCAACGCTAACTATTAGGAGAGCATCTGCGCCTTTATTTGTTATAATTTTCTCTTTCTCGTTATAGGAATAATTACGAGTTGGAGGGAAAAGATCTAATCCTCTCAATATCTGTACATTGTATTTAACGAGAGATTTCTCAAAGGTGTCTTCAAGTTCTTTTTGCTCAGAAATAGACATGCCAACACCTCCTATGACCACCTTTTTCGTTTGAAATCGTCCCTTGTAGTTTGGATCAACAATTCCATTCAAATGTGTTATAGGACCACAAGCTGTGAGTATTAACAAACAAAGTAAAATAGAAAACTTCATCATCATAAACCTTTGATTAATGTCAAAAGTCTAATAATGTATTTATAATTTAAATTAAAGATGCGATTTGAATTTTTAAATATTTTTTTTCGATTGCCTTTAAGAAGTTATACCGTAATCTAAAATGATAACTTTATTGTTTTCAAAAGCTTTGTTTAAAGAGGGTTATATATATTCATTTTGCTTATAGGTTTTGAAGGTGTAAAAACCGTCAAAACCCCCTCAAAACGTATATTATTAGTT
>NZ_JBHIQG010000296.1:0-2983 GCF_042196425.1 Bartonella sp. AD328YNZD
CTAACCATCCATGAAATGGAATATAATTGGAGCAGTATCATAGAAGCCCCTACACCTATATTGGTTAATGCTTTTTCTGCCCTTATCCCCTTTACACCAGCAGAAAAACAAGCTCTCCTTGAAGCTCCAGATATCGAAAGCCGTGCCCAAACTCTTCTTGCATTAACAGAACGCTCGCTCATGAAACAAACAGGAACAGATTACCGCTTAAACTAATGAATATCCAAACATGAAAAAAATGACTACAGATCCCAAAATGCTCGAATTGCTCGTCTGCCCAATGACGAAAGGCACGCTCTCTTTCAACCGAAAAACACAAGAGCTCATTTCTCTCAAAGCCAAACTTGCCTACCCTATTCGTGATGGCGTTCCCATTATGCTTGCCTCAGAAGCGCGCCCTTTGCAAAACAATGAAGAAATAACGCATAAAAAATAAAAAATCCTCATGCAATTTCCCTCTACAAGCCCACTGTTATCAAGCCTCTATCAATATGATATCTCAAGTATTGACGAATTCTGAAAAAAAGTGTTTTATAATAAAGATATTTATATCGCTTTACACCTTGTAACAAAAGCCAAAAATATCACCAGATTCTCTCATTCCAGCCTGTTCATACTAAAGCAATCAAAACCATTCGCTTGCACAACACAAGCATCTGAATAAAAATAATTAAAAAGGGAATAAAAATGGCTCTTATGAACCTTTTAAATACAAAGGCCATAATAACATTTTGAATCAACCCAAGTGAATGAAGTTTATTATATTAAACATAAAGATTGTTATATTTCATGGACTTTAATTTATACTATTTACGAGCAACATGTTTGAGATACCTCAATTTAAGATGAATAAAAACGATAAGCTGTATCATCTTCTGTATACCATATAGAAGACAAGAATATTTATCTGTTTGCATAATCTTTGAAACGAAGACGCAACCTAATTTGGGAGAGAAAACATAAAATCGTAAAGGAGAAAATCTCCCCATTACCTTGCCATCACCCTTTAATTCCGCTTTACAATTTTTAAAAGTATCTAAAGTATCTCAAGCAATATTTTTATGTATAATACACGCATTAATTACGTGAAAACTTGAAAAAATAAACAAGAAACACTGTTGTAATTTCAATTGACGATTGAAAGTAATTGCCTTATGAAGGAGGCTTGTGTTTTTGGTTGTATACGCAACAATCAAATAGGGTCTGGAAGCCCGAAAAACTCAAACTAGAAATAAAACCGCTTTTGCGGATATCCCGGAATTTCCGGGGGCTCTTGTTATGTCCAAGTGCTTTCAGCACTAAAAGCAAGAGGCTGTTTTGAGTCAGCACTTCCAGACCCCGGAATACTAATGCGAGGGCGCTCGCAACCGGTGGGGACATCAAGTGAAAGCTAAAAATCTACATTTTTACGATATTTCTTTAGGCAAAAAAATTCGCTTCAGAAGAAACGTCATGGGGGTTTTCTCAAAAACAATTAGGAAGTCATTTAGGCGTAACATTTCAACAAATCCAAAAATATGAAAAAGGCTTAAATCGCGTAAGTGCAAGACGTTTACAGGAAATTGCTCATATATTAGATGTTCCCGTTTCCTTCTTTTATGCTGATAGCGCAAAAAAGAAGAGAACCTCTATCATTGTGATGACAGAATAGCAAGCAAAGCAGAATATTTACTTTTGAAAAATTTCAGAATACTGACCCGCAAAAAACAAAGAGCAATTTTGCAGTTGATTTCTGATGAAAAAAATAACCCCTTATTTTCATAAATTCACCGCAAGGATAATCAAAGTCCTTAATAATCTTGACAAGAATTTTGCCTGTCTCCCCATACCTCATGAGAATGAAAATGCTTAATCTAATCTGGTATGTAAATAATCGGAATTCTAACGAGTTTAACTTAGAAATAGCACTTTGATTTATAATCATATATCTAACGTTATTGATATTGAATAAGTGTTCCGAATATCGTAAAATTCTTTCATTTCAAACGTGTTCTATATTGAATCAATCAAAATCTCTTGTTTGCACATTACAAGCAAAGTTGGCGTGTAAGTAAAAATGTACAAAAAGGCATACCTCTTATTGAATCGTCTCACAGACCAAGAGCTGTAACGATATTGGGTGCTGGAAAAATGGATGATGGTGCTAACTTTCTCTTTTATTAAACGTAAATATGGGAGTGTTCAACGGCTGGCTTTCCACTCATATAAGTCACTTAAAAAAGGCTTGCCAAACAAGCCTAAGAATATTCCCACACACTAAAAAACACTTAAATATATCGAGAAAGCTTAAAGATCTTATACCATCATACTCCAAATAATGATATTTTATATCATAATATTATTAAAGTAAAAATAAGAAATATAAAGTAAAAAATAGATACGAAAAATATATGTATAACTTTCATAAGAATTTATATATACGAATACTTAAGTTTATTCTGTTGTGCTATGAATTCTATCATTTAAGGTATGAGGATATGAAGCACGCATACCTCCTTGAAACATTCAAATGTTTTTTAGATACCCAATATCTTTTGAAATATTTTTAGGCCTGCTTGTTGAGCCTTTAGTTTAAGTGAAAAATGGGAAGCCGCTAGAATCTAGCTGTTTACAGACTGTAATAGGAAGTTTCGCTTTTAAAGGCATAGGGAGAAAATCAAATAATTCAACAATTAACAAATAAAGTATTAAAAGATTCAACCAACGCGATACGTAATACCATCTTTAAAAAATTCAAAAGTATGAAGGTAAACATTGACAGAAGATAAGGAATTCACTTAATTAAAGTGCTCTCTAAAGAGGTAATAGTTTAGCGTAAAATATTCAATTTTTTCAATTCTGAAAGATTAAAAGAGACGTATCATTTGAAATAAAACAATTTATTGTGCTAACGATGATGATTGGTGTGCACAAAATTGAGTTGTTGAAAATCAAAAATATAATTTAACGATGTTCCTTGACCAACTCACTCTCTCCTGAGTAT
>NZ_JBHIQG010000297.1:0-2982 GCF_042196425.1 Bartonella sp. AD328YNZD
GGTTGGAATTAGCTTTTCAAGGCTTTTAAAACATTTTGTGGTGAAGAAACTTCGTAAGGATCTGTTGCACAATTATCTGAAAAACCTGCTTCTTCGAACCATTGTTCAACCACACCATCATTAATAACAGCTGCATAGCGCCATGATCGCATGCCGAAACCAACATTGTCTTTTGCAACCAGCATACCCATTTTGCGTGTGAACTCACCAGAGCCATCGGGAATTAATTTCACGTTTTTGATATTTTGTGCTTTTCCCCAAGCATTCATGACAAAAGCATCATTGACGGAAAGGCAATAAATTTCATCAATACCAGCGTGTTTAAATTCATCATAGAGTTTTTCAAAGTCAGGCAGCTGAAAGGTTGAGCAAGTAGGGGTAAAAGCTCCAGGAAGAGAAAAAAGAATAACACGCTTTCCTTTAAAGTAAGCATCGCTGCTAACTTCTTGCCACCGATAAGGATTGTCTCCAGCCATTGATTCATCGCGTACGCGTGTGTGGAATGTTACATTGGGAACTGTTTTTTTCATCATCATGATGCTCCTGTATTCTTTTACGAAAATTTTGTTTTAAAACAGCCTTCGTATTTAAAAACATATGGGAAAGATCGTTTTAAATAAAAGGGCTTCTTAAAAAATTCTTACTTCTAACGAGTGTGCAAATATTTCACACTTCCGTCAAGTAGAATTAATGGTCGACTTTGGATACTCTTCACCTTAAAATTATAGGAAAGAATATAAAGGTATGGATATGACCATAAAGACAGTTTTGACCACGGCTTTTGAGGGGCAAAAACCGGGAACATCTGGTTTGCGCAAAAAAGTGTCTGTTTTTCAACAACCCCATTATGTAGAAAACTTTATACAGTCTCTTTTTAATAACATTGGGCCTCTTGAAGGAAAAATGTTAATTCTTGGGGGGGATGGGCGCACTTTTAATCGTACTATCCTTCAGATTGTGTTGAAGATGGCAGCGGCGCATGGTGTCTCTCTTATTAAAATGGGAAGGGGCGGTATTCTTTCTACACCTGCTGTTTCGCATCTTATTCGTAAAACTCATGCCCATGGTGGACTTATTCTTTCTGCAAGCCATAATCCTGGTGGTCCAGAAGGAGATTGTGGTATTAAATATAATATTTCTAATGGGGGACCCGCTCCTAATTCTTTATGTGATGCTATTTTTGCAACATCGCAACGTCTTTCTTTTTATAAAATTCTTGAAGCACCAGATGTTGATTTAGATAGGCAAGGTACGATCTTTATGGGAGCCATGCGGATTGATATTATTGATCCTGTCGCTGATTATGTTGCTTTGATGCAGGAGCTTTTTGATTTTGACTGTATTGCCAAGGCTGTTGCTCGAGGTCTTACTTTACGGTTTGATGCCATGCATGCGGTAACAGGGCCTTATGCTCATGAAATTTTTGAAAAATGCTTAGGATTTTCTGAAGGGACGGTGGTTAATGGTATTCCTTTGCCAGATTTTGGAGGTGGTCATCCAGATCCCAATTTGGTTTATGCTAAGGCTCTTTATGATTTATTGATGTCAGAGAAAGGACCAGATCTTGGCGCAGCCTCTGATGGTGATGGAGATCGTAACCTCATTATTGGTCGTGGGCAATTTGTTTCGCCGTCAGATTCTCTGGCTATTATGGCTGAGCATGCACACCTCATTAAAGGATATCGAAAAGGTGTTGTGGGGATAGCGCGTTCTATGCCGACGGGGCGTGCTGCTGATCTGGTCGCGGAAAAAAAAGGATTAAAATTTTTTGAAACACCAACGGGATGGAAGTTTTTTGGAACGCTTTTGGATGCGGGGAAAGTAACCTTTTGTGGTGAAGAAAGCTTTGGAACTGGGTCTCATCATATCCGTGAAAAAGATGGTTTATGGGCTGTCCTATTTTGGTTAAATCTTTTAGCGGTAACAGAAAAAACTGTCGCACAAATTGTTCAACAGCATTGGTACACCTATGGGCGTTTTTACACGTTACGGCATGATTATGAAGAAGTCGAAGCCGATAAAGCTTTGGAAATTATAGAACATTTGCGTGCACACTTACCACATTCAGGAACTGAAATTTCTGGATTTTTCGTCAAAAAAGCAGACGATTTTACATATCATGATCCTGTTGATCAGAGCGTTAGCACGCGGCAAGGCATACGTATTTTTTTCGAGAATGGAGCACGGTTGGTAGTCCGTTTGTCGGGAACAGGGACGCTAGGTGCTACTTTACGACTTTATTTTGAACAGTATGAAAGTGATCCACGCAAACACAATTTTAATCCGCAAGAAGTTCTCCAACCTTTGCAACAGGTGGCACTAAAACTACTAAACATACAACAAGTATTGGGACGAGACCACCCTGATATTATCACCTAAGATCATTGGAATGTTTTTTTGTAAAGGTATGATGATTGATCACATGGGGTATGTTTTTAGGGGCATGATTTTATTTGCCATAAGGAAGAGCTTAACTCCATTTTCAAGCTCGCTTTGTTTTTTTCACCTTTACATATCGATCCGATTCCTAAAACTGCGTGCTTCTTAAAACCGAATGCTGTAGGCAATTATAATCCAGCATAATCGGAGCATTTATGCCCAATGGTTTCTGATGGTTTGATAGAAGTGTTTGTTTAATAGGATGATGTTCCTCATGCAAAACAGAACACTGTCGTTATTGCGCATTTCATATGCTTATTTAAAAAGCCTCTCTCAATACACTTACGCTCTTCTTTATGGAATGCTGTTCATGTAGGAGATAACGGTAAATCCTCGAGAAGAATATAATGGTCGATATATATTGGATAATAAATTGATTTATAATAATAATTTAGTATTATTCAATTTGAATGAGAGCTCTCCAATATTGTAAGATTATCTCATCTCAAATCTATTCCATGTTGAATCAATTAAAACCATTCATTTGCACATAACAAGCGGGGAGAGCCGTGTGGATAAAAACTGTACAAAAAAGAACTAAAA
>NZ_JBHIQG010000298.1:0-2910 GCF_042196425.1 Bartonella sp. AD328YNZD
GTATGAGATTAACATACTCTTTGGGTTTGACTTTTTTCCTGCTCTAAAGGATGAAAATACTTAATTCACGCTGGTTTATAAATGATACGGTTCTTTTCGGTGGGTTTCATCGGATGGACATTTCAGGCGCAAAGACTCTATGGTGCTTATATTATCAAATAGCGGTGTTTTACGGTATAATAGATAAGGTTATTTTTTAATATATATTGTATTATCTAGGGGAAAGAATTTTTTGGCATGCATTCATAGGGAACATGAATATAGCTCTTTTTTTCGAAGGGGGCTTTATTTGTTTGTTGTTGTTGTCATTTATATGATTTTTTTTACAATGATGTTGGTTTTGTTATCTTATTGCGCTTTTAAAAGACATCTCATTTGAAATGTGGTGATATAAGGTAGCCTCCTTGATATAGGAAGTGTTTGTGCGGAGGTGAAATATTCAGGGTAGGGCTTTCTTGTTGAGGTTTAAGTTAATCCCATAAGTCGTGAGTAGCTGGAATCCTTCCTATAAAAAACCAGACTGTTTACACACTGGTGTGGGTTTTAGGATTTTTGTTCTGTAAGGTGTGAGAGGCAAGTCAAATCTTGGTTTATTACGCGCTGATGTACTTTTTAGAAATCTTCCTGTTCTTGTTCTTGAATGTTTGTGCAGTTTTGATCATCTTTGAGCAATTGGTTGGTGAGATTTTCAATGCGTTGTGTGGTGTCACGCATAATTTTCCCCATGGTGCGGTCTCTTTCGTTGTGGAGTCGTAAAAGAGTGTTGTAGTCTTCTTGTAATTTTTTATTTTCTCGTTTTATTTCTTCCATTTCATCAATAATCATTATGCCAGCCATAACCGATAAACGATGGTCGCCAATTTCACCAAAATTGTTCTTTAAATGTGTGATATATTGATCTAATTGAGCAGCAAGCGCAATAAGACGACGTTCTTGTCCTTTGTCACAAGCCATGCGATAAATTTTACCATCAATGGTAACGGAAACAGTTTCCATACATTCAAACCTTTATCTATCAATGACAACACGAATTGTTTCCATTGCTTTAATAAGACGTTTGGAAACTTCTTTGTTTACGGACTCTAAGCGTTCAATTTGGGCTTCAGCTTTGTCAAGCGCTTGGGCAAGATGGCTGCGGTCAGCATTCATTCGTTGGATTTCTTCTTCCCATTCGTTATTTTTATCAATAACGGCATTGCGGTTTATTATGGTGATCTCTAAAGTTCTAAGTGCCTTTTCTAGGTGCTCTAAAGCATCTTGTAGAACTGTAGTCTCTTGGTTCATTGCCTTTATCCTTTGGGTAATTGTATCCTTTATCAATGTGTTATGCAAAAACGAATCACTTTCACTCTTGTGTTGTGTGCATTTTATTTTTAAGTATGTAGGATATTTTAGCAAGCAAAGCAGGGGATAGATATAAATTAAAAGCTGGATTTTTTGCGCGTATTGGCATAAATGACATGGATATACAGAACGCGTGAGGGGAATGTTATTAATATTATTGAAGTGGTGGCAAAAAGTCTCACGCTAAGGATTAGAAAATAGTATTTCTTGAGAACTTTAAGAGAATACGGAAAAAGCAACAGAATAACGTATTTAACGAAATGGTCGATTATTCATGACAAACACCCACCAACAGAATCAGATGGCCAATGCTATCCGTTTTCTTGCTATTGATGCGATTGAAAAAGCAAATTCTGGTCATCCGGGTTTGCCAATGGGAGCAGCCGATATTGCTACGGTTCTTTATACAAAATTTCTTGCTCATGACCCCAAAAAACCTCGCTGGCCTAACCGTGATCGTTTTGTGTTATCAGCAGGACATGGGTCTATGTTGCTTTATGCTCTCTTGTATCTTTCTGGTTATGAAGATATTGGCATTGAAGATCTCAAAAATTTTCGCCAATTAGGAGCAAAGCTTGCTGGGCATCCAGAATATGGGCATGTGGCGGGAATCGAAACAACGACTGGTCCTCTCGGACAAGGATTGGCTAATGCCGTGGGGATGGCTCTTGGAGAGCGTTTGCAAAATGCCCGTTTTGGTGATCTTATCAACCATTACACTTATGCGTTGGTAGGCGATGGATGCCTTATGGAAGGGATATCTCAAGAAGCACTTTCCCTTGCCGGTCATTTGAAACTCAATAAGCTTATTGTGTTGTGGGACGATAATAATATTTCTATCGATGGAGAGATTTCCCTTGCTGACAGTACAGATCAGATTGCGCGTTTTAAGGCATCTGGTTGGGAGACACATAAAGTCAATGGGCATGATCAAGCAGCAATTGCGCGGGCTATTGAGGCGGCACAAAATTCCGATAAACCAACTTTGATCGCTTGTAAAACAACAATTGGTTTTGGAGCACCCAATAAAGCGGGTACCAATAAAGTTCATGGTGCCCCTTTGGGTGCACGAGAAATCACTGAAACCCGTATCGCTTTAGGGTGGGATGCTGAGCCTTTCGTTATTCCAGCCGATATTCTCGATAATTGGCGCTTGGCTAGTCTCAATGCTGCTAAAAAACGTCAAAAATGGGAAGAAAAATTTGCTGATCTTCCTGTTTCAGAGCGTGTGGAGTTTGAAAGATTGATGCGGGGCGATCTCGTGGGCGGATTTGATGGCGCTATCGATGCTTATAAACAGAAATTGGTTGAAGAGCGCCCCGTTGTTGCTACGCGTAAAGCTTCGGAAATGGCTCTTGAAGTGATCAATGAAGTCATTACGGAAACCATTGGTGGTTCTGCCGACCTAACAGGGTCCAATAACACAAAAAGCAGCCAAATGAAAAGTATCTCTGCAGATGATTTTTCAGGGCGCTATCTGCATTATGGAATTCGCGAACACGCAATGGGCGCTATAATGAATGGGCTTGCTCTTCATGGGGGCTTTATTCCTTATGGGGGAACATT
>NZ_JBHIQG010000299.1:0-2893 GCF_042196425.1 Bartonella sp. AD328YNZD
TGGTGCAATGATTTTGACTGGATTGGGAATTAATGAGCTTTCTATGATATCTTGCGATATTTCTCCAGTAAAGGCGTGTTTACAGACTCATAGTTTTGAGGATATGAAAATTTTAGCACAAAAAGCATTGCAATGTGAAACTGCACGAGCTGTACGTGCTCTAAGCAAAGATATAAGGTGATAAAAAACATTAAGGGATAGAACGAGTTCATTTTGCAAAGTAATCAGATTTTTAGTGTTGTAAAACATTGTTCTTTAGGGCGATTATAGGCAACATTATTAACTTAGAATGATAATTTATCGTTTTTTATAATGGGAATCCCGAATGTCATAAGATTTTCTCATCACAAGCCCTCTCATATTGATTAATTAAAATCATTTTCTTGTACGCCATAAGTAGAGATGATATGTAGATAAAAAAACTTTAAGAAAGGATAAATGCTTCTTATGAATTCTCTCAAATAGCAAGGGGCGTTGCAATATTTGGGGCTGGCAAATAGCATGATGGTACCAGCTGTCTCGATCCTATCCTAAATATTTCATTTCATACTTCTACATTTAGTTGATAGAAAATAAAATTCAGATACAAAAGGCTGTTATATTTTTAATTTAATATGCATGAATGTATATTATTCTCTGAAATGAGAAAACATTTCAATTTTAGCAAGACATAAAATCATAAAGATGTAAATCTGCTTTCCTCTTTACCATATACTCTTAAATTCAGCTTTATAGTTTTCAAAATATCTAAAGCAATCTCTTTTAAATAAGAGATATTATATATTGCTTCATATTTTATGTTTATTGCATTCTTTAAGTAGGGTATGCTTCTCATAAAAAACAGAACACTCTAAGAATACTATTATTTTTCTCATCCACGTGTTTGTAAAAAATATTTCTCAAAGCTTGTCACATCCATCTCATAGCGGTATCTATGAATAGTATAAAATCTATTGGATAGAACCTCTTTCCTTAAATAAAAAGCACAAGTCAAGATCATATTATTTACCAATACCCAATACTTTGCTATTTGAGAGGGGTTGTGATGAGAAAATCTTACGATATTTGGGGTTCTCATTACATAAGATGATAATTTATTATTTATAAATCAATATATTATATATGAAGTGAAACACAAAAATGATTAGCAGGTAGATCTCATCTCAAGAAAGAGCAGTTTGTCATAAAATTTATAGCGGTTAAGAATCTTCATCCTTGGGGCCATGAGGGGGTTGGAAATAATTTTTATTGAAGTGAAATTTATTATCCGGATGAAACAATTTTAATGTTAGAGATATAAGACGTTCATATCGTTATTATTCTATTTATTATTGTGATAATCAATGGGGATAGGCGAGAGATATTGAATTCTTTGATTGTGCAGAACCATGGACCGTATGCCAATTTTAAGAGAGGTATTTTTTCGTGAAGCAGAAAGTGTGTAAGTGAGCATGACTGTTTATGATTGGTGACAATCTTTTTATTCCCATTATTGCATTGTAGACAGCTATTCACGGAAAAAGTTTTTTCTTAAAAAGAAAGGATGTGCTTGTTATTCAATAGATATCATCTCTTACTTGAATAAATGAATTTGTGTTTTGAGTTTTGAATGTATAGTTTAGACTTGCACGTTATTTCTTTCTGGGTATAGTGCAAATTTCTGGAGAGGTGGCCGAGTGGTTGAAGGCGCACGCCTGGAACGCGTGTATATGGGAAACCATATCGAGGGTTCGAATCCCTCTCTCTCCGCCATACAATTTTCTCCTATGTATAACGTATTGATTCTTTGTAATCTTTTTAAAGGTTCGGGAGCGTTAACAAAAGTTCGGGAATAGGATTTTCCAACATACCGTTACAAAGCTCATCTTTTTCCTCCAACATTCTCTAATAATTTTTTTAATTCTTTGAGAACCACATATTTTAAATGTGCAAAGACATTCTCTATCGCCTCCATGAGACGAGCAAAATTAAGAAACCATTTTCTAAAGAATTTCGCGCGTCTCAGAGTATGTTTAGAGTCGGATATTTGGTTTTTGTGTAAAAATATTTACCAATGCATCTATAAGACGTGAAAAATCAAGCGCTAGTAAGAGTATAATGGGTACAATCCATCTCGTATAACGTGACATCACTTTTATACTTTTGTAGGTCATGATAATTTCTTGAAGGATTTCTTTTTCTCCTTCTGTAAGCTCTGTATCGTCTTTTGTTTTTTTCTTAGCCATGTTTCCACCCACACACACGTTCGCCCTGCTTGTTATGCTCTAAGATCTCTCTTGCTAAATTAGAACTGATGACGTTGACATCTTGCCTCTCTAAATAAATTGGCAACCAACCAACACAAGAGACATACTTATTTGTCCCGCAACCAACGAGAGAGAGCAGTACGCACATCAGTATCATTTTTCTGATTAACTTCATTTTCCACCTCCAGCCGTGTTGTTGCTGCCTTTAAGGTTTTTTCTGTTTGCTTTTGCCGTTCTGCCTTTTTTCCAAGGGTAAAAGCTTTTGCCAAAGCCATAAAAAAAGCGGCTAAAGCCGCGCCTGTTAACAGCAGATTTTTTTCATCCATAAGATCATAGGCGGTGTTCCTGAAAACGTTTGGCAACAAAGAAAATGCCAGCACATGCGGCTAAAACCATGATAGTGGCAAGCGCCCATTGGACTGGACCATTTCCTGCCAATAAACCACCAAGCCCTGAAAAAGACCCAATAACTGGTGCAAGAGCTTCAGCTTTTAAAAATCCCGTTGGTGCTTGTGTTTCTACGGTTTGGTAGTTAGAGGAAACAAAAGCACCTTTCGCCCACAAGCCTGCTTCTGCTGCACGCCGGTGTGCGAGACCTTCAAGACGCTTACCGCCTGCTTTGGTCCATTTCTGTAGCTCGGCAGGGA
>NZ_JBHIQG010000300.1:0-2888 GCF_042196425.1 Bartonella sp. AD328YNZD
CTGGAGTCTTATATATGCGAAGGTTTTCGTCGTCATCTTTGCCCGCATGAGAAAATTGAAGTATCGTTCCTTTCTTAACCGAAATCCCCCTTTTTTCAGTTGCTACAAGAAATGGAGAAAACTTTGCAACAACACTTAGATTCATTATTTTCAAAGTATCGTAAATATGAAGAAGGATACCACGAAAGAGTTCAATTTTTTCACTCGTATCTGTCAAATTAAACGAAATAAGGGATTGATTAGCTTGCTCTGCTATCGTTTTAGCTTCTTCGGCTAGCGTCTTTGCCTGATCAGCGGCTTGCTTGGCTTCTCTTGCTTCATCTTGCGCTTCTTCTGCATCTGTTGCCGCAGAATTGGCTGTCAATTTTGCCGTATTAGCAGCAAGCTTCGCTTCGTTCGATTCATCTTGCAGTTCCTCCGCTAGCTCTTTGGCTTCTTCTGCTAGAGATTTTGCCTCAGAAACCGACGTGACAACGGTTTCTAAACTACCTTTGACTTCGTTCGCTACTCTTTCGGCTGTTAAAGCCTTTGCATTGATAGAAACAATATCTTCTGTTGCCTTCTTTGCTAAATTTTTCGCATCTTCTGCTGTTTCTGTCGCTGTAGTTACCGATTGCTTTACTTCCTCCACTAAACCTTTTGCTTCTTCGGCTGTCGTTTTGCTTTCATTAGCTAATGTTTCTGCCTTATCTGCTCCCTTTTTCGCTTCATTGGCTTTCGACAACGCTTCTTCCGCTAGGCTCTTGACTGCTTCTGCACCAGCACTTACCGCTTGTCTATCAACACTTGTCGCCCGTTCTGCTGCTGCTTTTGCTTCGTTGGCTATTCGCGTTGCTTCTGTTGCACCCTGTTGCGCTTCTTCCGCCAAGCCCTTCGCCTCAGATGCTGTACTCTTAGCTTCTCTTGCTTCTGTTAATGCTGTAGCCGCTGTAGATTTCGCTTCCGTCGCAATAGTCTCCACCCTTTCTGCCTTAGCCTTTGCTTCTTCTGATAAGGTCTTCGCTTCACCAGACTTCGTCAATGCTTCTGAGGTTTGTTGGCTTATCTCATCTCCTTTCTGCTTGGCTGTATTGGCTGTCGATAATGCCGTTTCTGCAACGCTTTTAACATCACCTATCGTTTGCTTGACTTCATCACAAGCATTCTTGCTTGTCTGGGCAAGGTTCTTTGCCTCTTCTGCAACCTGTTGGGCTCCATTTGCACGCGCCATGGCTTTTTCCGACTCTTGACGTGCATTAACAACCTGCTCTAACGGTGCAAAGGTTTCATACGAATACAAAGAGGCTGTTCCTAAAAGCTTTGGAACAACAACGCTATCTTGCGAAGTCCCTTCTCTGATTTCCTCTTTCGTTGCAACAGGTATCAAATATTCATGACTATGATCGGGTATCTTCATCTGCTTTATTCCTTCATTCAGAGGGATTCATCCAATGAACACTCTTTCAAATCTTCAAGCTCTTCTCTTAAGGTCTCTAAGCGCTTCTCTAAATCTTTCAGTGAACCATCAAGCTCTGTTTTCAATGCTGCTTTCAGTAAATCAAAAACACCATGAAGAGGCGCGTGGACAAAGCCTCCCCCTGAATACAAAACGACCCGTACTTGAGACGGGTCGCTAAGCTCTGATATCGCAAACGGTTTTAATGACATTTCAACTCCTCATGTCTTTATTCCATAAACTACACTCACATTAACGGGGCGCGTTTCAACGCCTCCAAACGTCTCCGACATAAGATGATGGTCATGATGTGCTTGGTCATGAACACCCTCTTTTATAGGGGTCGAATGATATAAAAAATTAGCAAAAGGGCTTCTGATAAACCAAGGCAAACGGGGCGGTTTGTCCTTATCTGTGAACCAAAAGGGAGTCTCTACCTGTGGAATTCCTGCTATGTGATCAAATTCTTGATTACATTCCTCTAAGCTATCACCACTCAAACCTACACACTCTTCGTCTACAGATCTCTTTCGCCTTTGCAAAGAAACTTCAGAAGAAGAAACATCCCGTCTTTTCCGTGAAGAACGACCATCAGAAGAGGCGGGACCTATAAAATGCTCATGTGCTTTTAAAGAACAAGCTTGCTGACTTGCAAAAGAACGCCAAGGGTCTAGATTGCGCTCATAATCCATGCCCCGTAAAAACATCCCCCGTAAATCTGGAACATTAAACGTCGAAATGCCATCTCCTTCTCCCCACGTCGTCCCTATCGCACAAAATAAATCCCAATAGACAAGCCGCGGATAAGCCTTCCCATCACATGCTAACCAATCATCCGGCAAGCGTTCCATTGCAAAAGGTCCTATCAGACCTGACGGTAAACGTTTTAAGGAAGTAACTTTTTCCCTTGTAGGATTGAGAACTTGCCAACCCGTGAGAGCTTCATCATACACAATCCTATACAAACAGTCATTTTGTAACTCTCCTCCCGATAAAGCTAATAAACCAGTTTCTGTTGCCTTATAAACGGGCTTGCCGGCTAAATTATTCAACGCAATCGTTGTCGCCCCAACATTCTTACCCTTCACTTTAAAACAAAGCGATATCCCATTCTTATACGCTAAAAATGCCATTTGACTTTGAAGACGTATCGCACTCGTTTTTTGTTTATCATCAACCGTAACAACCGCTTCAATCACACCCCCCATATCCGATAAATACTCACGCACTCGCTGCATCATAAAACGTGCACTGTTGTTGACTGTGTTTGGATGTTGTCCTTCTGACCAATTAATCAGATCATCCGCACCACCATTCTCGGATGCACTTAAAGACCAATCATAAATCGTCGACATCTTAACCTCACGTCTTAATCGCAAACACAACACTCATATTAACCGGGCGTGTCTCATGTTCTCCAAAACTTGCTACTGAAACATCACGCATATGAATG
>NZ_JBHIQG010000301.1:0-2880 GCF_042196425.1 Bartonella sp. AD328YNZD
CCTCTCAGATGTGATCAATCAGGTATATGATAATCTACAAACCGATTTTTACGGACATTAAAGAGTTTTCCAGTTTCCTTTAAATCAGGCGATAGCAAATGGATTATTTTTTTTGCAACCTCTTGTGGTGTAGGAAGGGTTTGTGGATCTTCACCAGGCATAGCTTCAGCGCGCATGGCAGTTCGTGTGGCACCAGGGTTGACACAATTAATCTTTATAGGGGTTTGTTTAAGTTCTTCTGCCCAACAGCGGGCAATCATCTCTAAAGCAGCTTTAGAAGCGGCATAAGCTCCCCAGAAAGGGCGCGCAGCATGCGCAACGCTTGAGGATAATAGGATGGCTCGTCCAGCATCAGATTCACGTAATAAAGGCTCAACGGCTTTCATTAAGCGCCATTGGCTGATAAGGTTTATTTGAAAAACATCTTCAAATACCATGTTTTCTATATGTGCTATTGGTGAAAGTGTTCCAAGGATTCCTGCATTAGCAACGATAATATCGAGTTTTTTCCAGCGTTTGGCAATTGAGATAGCAAGAGCATCGATGTTTTCCATATGATGCAAGTCAAGGGGAACAAGGGTTGCATGAGCCCCTTTTTTTCGGATTTGATTATCTAATTCAGTAAGTCCACTGACTGTTCGTGCAAGAGCAATAATATGAGCGCCGCGTGCAGCAAGCTCGAGTGCCAAATAATAGCCAATTCCTCTTGAGGCGCCCGTAATAAGTGCAACACGCCCATGGAGACTAAAGTCATATTTTGCCATCGTTAATCTTTTGTTTTAAGAACAGATGATTGATGAATTTTGGAGAGGTTTTCTTGATCAACTAGATGAGTAGGGTAATATCCAGTAAAATAATGATCAGTAAATTGTGGATCAGCATTATTTCGTTTTTCGCCTGCTACAGCAAGATACAACCCATCCGTTGAAAGAAATTCTAATGAATCTGCTCCAATAAAATCACACATAGATTTTAAATCTGGATATTGATTTGCTAAAAGGCTTTCAATTTTAGGTGTATCAATGCCATAAAAATCCGGATAGAAAATCATAGGACTAGAAACGCGCATATGCACTTCTTTTGCTCCGGCATCGCGGAGCATTCGCACAATTTTGAGGGATGTTGTTCCACGGACAATAGAGTCATCAACCAAAATAACACGTTTTCCTTTAATCACAGGACGGTTTGCAGAATGTTTTAACTTGACGCCAAAAGCGCGAATTTGTTGTGTTGGTTCGATAAAAGTCCGTCCAACATAATGATTACGAATAATACCAAGCTCAAAGGGAATTCCAATTTCTTGTGCATAGCCGATTGCAGCGGGTGTTCCTCCATCAGGAACAGGGACCACAACATCACCCTTACAAGGAGCTTCCTGTGCTAAACGAATCCCCATATTTTTGCGTGTTGTATAAACACTACGCCCTCCAACGATTGAATCAGGACGGGCAAAATAAACATATTCAAACAAGCAAAGTTTTTCTGGTTTTGTATTTTCTGGTTTTATAATTTTTTTAGTAATTTCCCCATTTTTTTGTATTTCACATATGATAATTTCCCCATTTTTAACATCACGGACATATTTTGCTCCAATAATATCCAGTGCACAAGTTTCAGAACAAAAGATAGGCTTACCATCAAGTTCCCCCATCACGAGGGGTCTAATTCCTGTTGGATCGCGTGCAGCAATAAGCTTTGTACGTGTGAGTGCTAACATAGCATAGCCACCTTCTACTTGCCGAATCGCATCAACAAAACGATCAGAGGACGATTCATAACGTGAGCGGGCAATAAGATGGAGAAAAACTTCTGAATCTGATGTTGATTGACAGATGGCACCAGAAGCGATGAGTTCTCGGCGCAATGTAAGACCATTGGTAAGGTTACCATTATGCGCAATAGCAATACCTCCCGCTTTTAATTCAGCAAAAAGGGGTTGAACATTGCGTAATGCTACTTCTCCAGTTGTTGAATAACGGGTATGTCCAATAGCACGATTTCCTGGTAAACGTGCAAGTGTTGCAGGGTTTGTATAGTGATCACCAATAAGACCTAAATGCTTTTCTTGATGAAACATTTTATTATGGTAGGAAACAATACCGGCTGCTTCCTGGCCGCGATGCTGCAGTGCATGGAGTCCAAGAGCCGTTAATGTTGCTGCATCTTCATGCCCAAGAATACCAAAAACCCCACATTCTTCATGAAGGGTATCATCATCTAATGAAAATTCTTGACAGAAAATATCGCTTTTTATCATGATATTCTTTCAGCTGTGATATAGAGGAATCATTAATATCTCATTTTACATCATTTAGTTTTCTTTCTTCATGAAAAGCTATTCTTTATTTTTTAAAATCATCTTTTCATGAGATTGTTTCTCATGCATATATTTATCCCTGTCTTTAAATAAATTTTCTGCCTTTTCGAGAATAGATCCAATATCTTTTGGGAGTATTTCCCAAACTTTTTGTCCTAGTGAATCTAAAATAGGTCTTGTTTTCGCATTTTTTAACCAGTTCGCTTGGTGCTCAGGTTTAATTAGTGCATTAATCAGCAACATACCGATAACCGTGATAAGTAAACCACGAAGTGCTCCAAAAATAAAACCAATAGCACGATCAAGGATACCAATTCGACTATCAATAATAAAATCGGAGATTTTCATTGTAATAATTGACGTAATAATAAGAACAATAATAAAAATTGTGATCAATGTTGTGACCAATGCAATCATTTTATTAGAGAGATATTGTTCAAAGAAAGGTAAGACAGGCTTGTATAAAAAAAGTGTCGTAACAGCTGTAACTGCCCAAGAAATCAACGATAACACTTCACGTGAAAATCCTCGAAGCATAGCAAGAAAAGCGGACAACAGGATGA